>NZ_JBSXNQ010000033.1:0-53225 GCF_056857715.1 Marinobacter sp. L-13 | reverse complement strand
GCCAGGTGCTGGGCATGATTCACCGGCTGGTATACCAGGAAGACGGCGCCTTCTACCGCAGAAGACGAAAAGCGGGAAGTAGCAGTGATGGTCGTAATACCGGTTAAAGAACTTACTCGGCTGGTCGCCGTGCACCGGAATATCGGTGCCGTCAAAATCCACCACGATTTCCTTGGGCGACTTCTCATGCTGGTCGATAAAGTGGTGCCAGAGCAACTCATGCGCTTTGAGAATGGTTTGCCGATCCATCGCCTGCTCCATTCGACAAAGCGTGGACTTGCCGCCCAGAGTCGAGGCATTCCCCGTGGCGGTTTGTAGTGCCTGATCAAAGCGAAGCGCTTCATGATCATTCAGATCTTCGTAGCCACCGGCCACACCGTAGACCCGTTGCCGGACCAGGGACTTGAGCTCATGACGAATCATCCGGGGATCCCGCTGGTCGGTCAGAGTCTCGGCCAGCCGTTGGGTTAACCGGTGTTGTTTGTCGACTTCGCGCAGTAACAGCAAGCCGGCATCGGAGGTGATATGGCCTCCGGAGAAGTCGGTTTCAATCTGGCGGCGGGAAAGTGGCGAGAAGGTCAGTTTTTGAGGTACCATTTTGGATAGCGGTTGTTGGTGTTGATTGATGGTGTAAGGTCCTGAAATTTTAACACTTTCAGCCGCTTTCTTTTATCCCCTCATGAGAAATTCGGGTTAGCGGGGATTTCAAGCCACATCCTGCGTTGGGAGACTTGTTGAATTGGTGGGTGGCCAATGGTGGAAACGAGGAAATGCGTAATGCAGCCACAACTGCTCGTCAGCTATACAACACCTGGGCAGCAAACAACCAGCAAACGGTGCAAGAGCAGTACGCACTGTTTGATATGGAGTAAGGAGAGCCTTGATGAACACGCCGTTGACGGATGATGTATGGAAGCGCCGGGGGATTAATATCCTGTGGAGTGGATCCGCATTGACAGAGCTCCAGGCGGCTCCAAAGGTTGTCAGCCTTAGGCGTTTCTTTGAGCTGCAAGCGTTGGGGTGGCCAGATGATGAGATTCCATGGGTCGACGATGCAGCGCTGATGGTAGCCGGATTGGATGTTGCTATTGATGCGTTGCCAATGGAAGAGGCCGATGACTGGATTGAGCAACAGGTCTACAGCAAGATTCTGGATTTTCAGGATTGCTTTGAGGGCCAGGCTTCATTGATCTTCTGGATGGCGGACGAAAAACGCTGGTTTGAGGTGGCCGGAGATAACGCATTCGAATGGTATCTGGATGGGCGTTACAAAGGGCAACGGTTGGCTCTTGGCCGATGCATCTGGAATGGCGCCCAAAATGGTGTACGCCGTATTGAGGTTAGCGAGAATGGCAAATCCAGTTGGATCGGGCTTCACCACTATCGCATCTCCTGAGAGTGGCTTGGGATAGTAACTCATAATTGCACGGTAACTCTGTCGGTGGTAGTGTGCAATTATTGTGATATTAAGCGGCGTAGCCAATGAAAACCAATAAGATCCTCAACGCGGCACGAGACTATTTTGTAGAGGTCTTGGGCGAGGAGAACACCAATTCTGGCTGGGAAGAGCCATGGGAAGGCACCTCGAAGCTTCCTATATTTTTGCGGAATCTTTACGAGTTTTATTGCGCCAGGATATTTGATAAGCGCTGCCTACTGATGCTCAGTGTTTCAACGGAAGGAGAAACACCCGCTGCTGTCAGGAAACATTGGCAGGTGGCCGCAAAGCATTTTAGTGGCGACATTATCTATGTGGTTGACGTAGTCAGTTCGTTCAACCGCAAGCGTCTGATCGAGCAAAAGGTGCCCTTTCTCGTGCCCGGCAACCAACTCTACCTGCCAATGCTGGGCATTGATCTTCGAGAATATTTCAAGCAGACCAGACGGAAGATTTCGGATCACATCGGAGCTGTGTCCCAGGCACTGGTACTGAGACAGATTCAGGTGAAGGACTGTTCTGGAATCTCATCGAGGGAGTTAGCGCACCTTACCGGGTATAGCCCTATGAGTATCACCCGGGCACTGAAAGAGCTGCCGGAACGCAATCTCGCCTCGATTGAGAAAGTGGGTCGTGAGAAACATTTGGTGTTCAACGCTTCCGGCCCAGAACTCTGGCAGATGGCTAAGCCACTCTTACAGAACCCCGTTAGAAAGAAAGTTTGGGTCTGGGCTGCAGACATAAAAGATCTCTTGAGCGCAGCGGAGGCGCGAATTGCTGGTGAAAGCGCTTTGGCTCACTGCACGATGCTGGCGGAGCCGTCTAATGAGGTGATCGCTGTCAACGCACAGGAGTGGCCGGGTATCAGAAAGCTTCTGAACATAGAAGAATTGGATGGCGGCCCTTCAGCATTGCGAAGTCGTTATGCCAGTGAGCCCCACGTTATTGAAATTGAACAGTGGAGCTATAGCCCGGGCATTATCACCGGCCAGCGAGCAGCGGGCCAGAAGGCTCCTATTGTCGACCCACTTTCGTTGTGGCTGAGTCTTCGTTCAAGTCAGGATGAGCGTATCGAAATGGCCTGTGAAGAATTGATTGAACACGTATGGGAGCAATTGAATGGTTAAGGGACTGGACCTCTTCAGAGATCATTTTAAAGGCTTTCAGGATAGTTACACCCTGATTGGCGGCGTGGCGTGCCACTTGGCCCTGGATGAGGTTGGTCTGAATTTTCGCGCCACCAAAGACCTAGACATTGTCTTGTGCGCAGAGGCTCTTGATGTAGCATTCGTGGAAAGATTCTGGGAATTTGTCCGGGCTGGTGGGTACCAGAATCAGCAGAGGAGCACTGGGGATAAACAGTTTTATCGTTTTGATAAGCCTACCACTGAGGGCTATCCGGCAATGCTAGAGCTCTTTTCGCGGGTTCCGGATCAGTTGACTATCCCTGAGGACGCCGACCTAACACCAATCCCTGTCGATAGCGAGCTCTCTAGTCTTTCAGCAATCTTGCTCGATGACGACTACTACCGGTGTATCGAGGGAGGGCGATCGGTGGTGGATGGTATTGCATTCCTTGGCCCCGAATACATTTTGCCCTTCAAGGCCAAGGCTTGGCTTGATCTATCCGAGCGAAAGCGCGCTGGACAAGCCATCGACAGCAAGAACATTCGAAAGCATCGAAATGATATTTTCCGACTTTATGCCGTTTTGTCCGCGGACAGTCGAGTTGACATAGCTGAGAGCATCAAGGCTGATCTGTTGCAGTATCTGGAGGCAATGAACGCAGAAAAGGGACTGGACATGCGCAATTTTGAGCTTGGTGACACGACCTTGGAAACGGTCACGGCGGACCTTAGAACCATCTATCAGTTGGACGCTTGAATGATGGTTGCTTCCTCAAACTCGGCAGTATTGAAGCCAGGCTCTCGCGTTAACCACCAAGATTTTGGCCAGGGTGTGGTCATTAGCTGCACGGACGGATATGCCCGTGTGTTTTTTCAGGTTGGCGAACGCCAACTGCCGGTAGGCGCATTAAAGCCAGTCCTGGGGCATAACGAGACCGTTGTGGCGAATGTGGCAGCCGACAAACATCGCGCTGATAATGTTTGGTTAAGCTGGCAAGCGCATGAGCTGCCCCTCCTGGATAGCGCCAGTTCCCTGACATCGGCCAAGATAGATTTGTTGCCTCATCAGGTTGTTTTGACTCATCAGGTAGCCATGGCAAGTCCTCGTCGTTTTTTGATCGGCGATGAAGTTGGGCTCGGGAAAACTATTGAAACAGCTTTGATACTTCGGGAGCTTGCTAGCAGGGGCGAGCTAAACAGAGCCTTAATGGTTGTACCGGCTGGGCTTGTCAATAACTGGCACCGTGAGCTTAACGAAGTATTTAACCTCAACTTCGAGGTTTTCGGGCGCGAGGGCGATGTCAGCGACCGCCGAACCAACGCGTTTGCTCGTCATAATTTGCTCATTGCCAGCATTGATACTCTCAAAAGAAAGGCCCGAGTCAAAAAACTGATGGAGGCGCCTCCTTGGGATTTGGTGGTATTCGACGAGGCTCAGCATTTAACGGCGTACAAGTCGGGCGGTAAAACGAAAAAAACAGAAAACTACAAACTCGCAGAGGTTTTGCGAGATCATTCCAGGGATATCCTGTTGCTCTCCGCAACTCCCCACCAAGGCGACCATTTCCGTTTCTGGAAGTTGATCCAGCTGCTTGATCCAACACTGTTCAAGAATGAACAGGAAATGGTTGAAGAGAGGCACCGGCTCAACCCTTACGTGTTTCGGCGAACGAAAGCAGACGCTTGCCGTGCCGACGGCGGGACGTTATTCGCCCGGCGCTGGGTTCACACCGAAACGTTTGTGATGTCGGACTACGAGCGCCGTTTCTATCAGGCGCTGAACGAATATCTGGCAGATGGCTTCGCTCTGGCCAAGAAGCAGGGTGGCAAAGGTCGAGCTCTTGGCTTTGTGATGACGATCTTTCAGAAGATTGCGGCCTCTAGTTTTGCCGCGGTGCATCGCACGTTACGTCGTCGCTTGATTGCATTAACCGTTCAGGAAGGCCTGATGCACGATGGCAGCCTTGATATTGAATCCCGAAACCAGGCTTATGATGAGGCCAGAGAGTTGATCCGGACAGAGTTTGCTCTTGAGGAAGGGCGAATGGCTGACCTGGAAATAGACCGCATTCTGAACGATCTGAAACGCCGATCGCTAAAGAAAATGGACGAGGATGAGTTGGCACTCGCCTCGAATGAATTCTCAGATGAGCTTGAAACGGCTGCGGCGGAAGATGCCGCTATGAACGCTGTGGCATACGCGCTCCCGGAAGAACGATTTCGGATCAAGAGTCTGCTGCAGCTTTTCCCGCAGATCAGGGAAACCAAGGTCGAAAAGTTGCTCGCAGCTCTTGGTACTCTGTGGCAGCAGAATCCAAGAGAACGGGTATTGATCTTCGCCACCTATCTGGGCACGGTAGAGATGCTCGGACAACAGATTGAATCCGCCTATCCAGGGCAGGGGGTCGTTGTTCTGAAGGGCGGTGACCATGGCAGTAAGTTAGCGGCAGAGCGGCGTTTCAAGCAGTCTGATGGACCGCGAGTGATGATATGTACTGCAGCTGGCCGGGAGGGTATCAACCTCCAGCATTCGCGTATTCTGTTCAACTTCGACTTGCCCTGGAATCCGATGGATGTAGAGCAGCGCATTGGACGTATTCATCGCTATGGCCAGCAAGATACGGCTCAGGTCTACAACCTTGTGCTTGGCGATACCATCGAAGGCAAGATTTTCCTGCTTCTGGATGAGAAGCTTGAAGATATAGCTAAGGCGGTTGGAAAAGTAGATGAGCAGGGTGAAATTGGAGAAGATCTCCGCGCTCAGATACTGGGGCAGCTCTCAGAGCGAATCAATTATCAGCAGCTCTATGCGAAAGCCCTCCAGGATCCAGAGCTGAAACGGACACGGCTTGAATTGAATGCGGCGATGGAAAATGCTGCAGCGGCAAAGGATGCGGTTTTCGAACTCTTCCAGGATTTGGATCGGTTCAGTCTGGACGATTATGCGCCACTGGCTGATACCAGCGAAGCTATGCAGCGTCTCATTGATTTCGTTACCAAGGCTGCCGAATTGCGGGGAAACCGTTTCGAGAGGATGTCAGACGGCTTATACGGGCTGTATGACAACCGCAATCAGCTGATTAATACTTTTGTTTCGGAAAGAGAAGAAGCGACTAACGACGATACCGTTGAACTCCTTGGCTTAGACCACCCGTATGTTTCGGAATTGCTGGAGTCGTGGAGCAACCAGGAGCCGGAGAAACTTGGGGTTTCCGTAGCGTCGCCAGATGGCCAGTCTGGAGCTCTAGGCCTCTGGCTAGTTGAGACCCATAATGAGAGAGGCCAAACTCTGCGCCACCTCCTCAAGTTGGCTGTCAACGAGAAAGGGGAAAGAGTGCCTGCCTGGGAGCGGCAAGTCGGTCAGATTTTGGTGCAACGGCCTGATGGTCGAAGTTCGACGGACGGCACGCGGCTTTTAGAAATGATGGAAACTGTCCTGGAGCGAGAAATACGCCATAGAGGGGCTGCAGGTCAGGGAGAGCCGTATTCTGCATCTTTGATTGGTTGGTTGAACATTGCCTGACAGATGCCTCAGAAAACCGGGGACTGTCAGGTCAAGTCTGGGTCACTACAACAAATGCATCACTGAAAAGTTTGTTTTCGCCAATTATCGATAGCTGACCTGAGGCGATTTTTAGCAACAGGCGCTTGCCATTCGGTCCAGAAATCGACTGTACCGCTATTGGGCTTGTGTACTGGCTCGTCCACTCTTATTCGTGTGGGCAAAAGGCTTGCGTCACCCACGACTAGGGCTTCGCCAGTATCTAAAGTAGGAAGAATATCGCTGAAGCCACCGAGGCTATCGGGAAGCAATCTCTTCACAACTTGTTGATCTTCGGCGTTGGTTAATCGCATGGAGATGAAATTGCTGCACTGACTGATCAGTGTTTTGTTCACTTCAGAAGGGCGCTGACTGATTACTACTAACCCAAGACCGTACTTTCGGCCTTCCTTAGCGATTTTCTCGAAGATGTCGAGAGAAACGTTATCTGCAGAAGATGCTTGTCCTCGTTGCGGCATATAGACATGAGCCTCGTCACACAGGATGGCAAGCGGGTGTCGATCATCGTGAGGCGTCCATTGCTGAATCGAAAAAGCCATTCGAGCAACGAGCGAAACTACCAGCGGTAATACGTCCGAAGGAACCTCTGAAAAATCCACAATCGTTACGCCGCCTGACGCTGTCTCAGACGCGGCACCCATTAATGTTTCGGTTAGTAGTTGCAACCAATCAAACTCCAGCGTCGCGGGACCACCTTGGAACATGAAACCAAGTCGACGATCAGAGGTTTTATTTTCTAGCCGCGAGATCATTCTGGAAAGTTTGCCGTGGAAATCGCCCTGTTTGGTAGTGCCAGCTTTGGCACCCGGGATCATCTCTTCATTGATTTCCCGTAGGCTATCCAGAAACTCCTCTAGCCCAAACGGAACGGGGCTATCGATCGTGAAATTGGCAAGAACATCATCCTTGCCTTTGCTTTGGAGATAACGCTGCTTTGAAGCGTTGATTTCCCGTGCCATGATCATTGCCTGATTGGGGGCGTTCTGATCAGTCCGATCGACAAAAAGAGATGTCAAAGCCTCATAACTAAGCAACCAATAGGGCAGGTGGATTACACCGTCTTTCAGCTCCTTAGATTGCTCAATATCCTCCGGTCCCGCGATTCGAAGATGCTGAATCCGTTCTCCTTTGAGGGGTTTATATTCCCCATGCACATCAAAAACGATTCCGTTCACGGTGGCGAGAGTAGACATCTGTTCCAGGATTTTTGCAGTTGTCCACGATTTTCCAGAACCTGTACTCCCTCCAATGAATGCATGCCTCTGAAAGAATTTGTTACCGTTAAGAAAAGCCTCTGCATTTTCATCAAGTGTATAGGTGCCCAGTTTTAGTGAGCTGCCATCAGCAGCGACGCTAGCGAGCGTCCTCATGAAATTGGTTAGTTCTTGCCCCTCCAATGCGAAGCACAAGGCATCGATCTCGGGGACGCTCTCCAGTGTTCTGCGGAAGACATTGCGTTTTTCTCCTTCACGATCAAACATTGTTCCGATGAGCGCGATTTTACAGAGATTTAGCTCTTGAGCTTCGTCAGTATCCTCATCCAACCCCGGAAGACGCTTACGAGTGACGTTTGTAATTGAACCAATCATGTGTCGTCCGGGCTTACTCTGAAGGGCGACCAGTCGGTTTACCTGAAGTCTTCGGAGGTGGTCGGCATCTTTGACCTCCACTGTCACTGTCCCTGTGTCAACAGCCAGGACCGTACCCAATGCATCCTCAGCCGTGTATTCAAATAAAGACATCCTGTGTCACCTCATATAATGATTGTGTTGAAGCCGTCAAGGCTCCAAAGGTTCTCTTGGACCGTGATCGGTTCATCGGCAAGCGAGCTATAGACGATTGACTCATCATCCGAGGTACCGCGCTCAATAGCGATGTAATTTTTAATATCACCCTGGAGCAGGAATTCTCGGGCGGATTGAGTTAAGTCCCGGGTTATCACCGTGATTGGAATGCGGTCGCTTGCGCACCGGTCTTTTAACTTCGGTTGAATATGTTCGTCGTTAAATCCAAAGCCCACGCATAGATAGCTTTTTTCTTGCATTATTGCTCTGTCAGCTTCTTGGATTACTGTTCTGAAGGGTTCGCCATGGGTTAGTCGATATTTCTCAATGCCCGGTGTTACTATCTTTGGGACGTGCGCGGCTGGTATTGATCTGCTCCGAGTAAGACCAATGGTTGTCTTGTCTGGCCCGTCAAACCAATCAACAGAGCCATGAACTTTCCAAATGTTCGCCTGTTTGTCAGTTCTCACCCGGCCTTTTGGAGACATGGTTCTCAGAGCGCCGAAGGAGAACCCCGTGAAGTGATGTAGTTTAATTTGCTCACAGGCATATTCTGCCAGACAGTCGTAATTGGTTGTTATTATCGATATCTCGTTAATGTCACTTCTTACGATTTGTCTCAGAAGATCGCTGAGGGCAAAGCGATTTTTATCTGCCAGACCCTCCAAAAATACTTTCTCATCCGCTGGGCATATCAGTTCCCAGGTACTCTCTACTACGCGAGATGTTATGGCGGTACTGAGTCTTGCTCTGTGTAACGCCTCCTCAAGCCCTGTGTCCTGTTCCAGGAGTTCGCAAAACAGAGACCATCCCTCTATCTCTTCGCTACTCAAATCGTCTGTTTTTACGGTAGTGATGAGGTGGGTGCCGAGCTGGCCCATGCCAGGTATCCCATAAGCAGCTGATGCACCGCTACCCAGCACGATGGCGGGGCCTTTTGCGAAATAATCTTGCACTTGTTTCTTGAAATCGAATTCAGACATGAAACGTCCCTGTATTCCGCAACTTTCTCGTGTGCTTTGTGCTCTGTATTTTCAGTGGTTTCGGTTCAGCGGTCGCAGATACAGCTACCGAAAGAGCGATGCTCAGCATATATCAGGGAGGGCGATTTTTGAAATCTAATAGGGACTTAGGTGTGAGGCGGCAAGCGTAAATGCCCATCCTCGGCTTTTAGTCTCCGGAGGATGGGCACCTCGTCTCAGTGAAGGGTTCTGTCGGTACTAATCTGGATCTGCTGGCTGGCAGAGTAGTCAACGGTCGCGTAGAACCTGTTCGGCTCTTCAGAATTATGGAAGAGATCGAGCGTAATCCAGTCTTCTCCCCGTCGCATCTGGACGGTGAGATTGATCTCCTCGCAATTGAATTCTTTGGTGAGCGTCGCGGCCAGGTTCTGGGTCTTTCTCATGAAGTCCATGTTGAATCCCTCCGCTCAGAACCAGACGTTCTTTTTGATATTGCCCAGCTGGTCCGCCGCGCTGGCGGTCGCTGGAGTCAGCTGTGACAGAGAGCTGTCACCGGTAGTGCCATCGCTGTAGTTCTGGAGATTGTCGCCGATCACCAGGCTGGTGCCGTCCGTGCACGACACCCTAACTTCGGCTTTGCTCAGCTCGAAGTTGTCGAGAGTCTCCGCCAGAGCGTTGGCCTGTTTGAGCAGGTCGGTAATCTGTTCAATCAAGTGTTTCATCATTTTGGAATATCCTCTGCTTGCTTCTTGAATTGGTCACGCAATTCGAGACCTATTTCGACGTTACCCCATTTCGTCGTTCTAGCAAGCAAATAGATTTTGGCCGGACCGTGTGCTTGAATGTCAGGCAAAACAGAGAGATATCGCCCCTATTGACGAACGGCGATCGCCAAGTCGTAAAAACTAGGTGGCTGGTGAGTAAAAATTGTGGCTAAAAATTGATCGTTTTGGGGTTGAGGGGTAGGTTGGTGGGTCAAGTGATTTTTGTGATCTAACTATTTGAATTTATTATTAGGATGGTACCCCCGGCAGGACTCGAACCTGCTACCTTCCCCTTAGGAGGGGGACGCTCTATCCAGATGAGCTACGGGGGCATTATCGCGAGAAGGGCGGTATGATAGCGGGCTAAGACCTGAGGCTCAAGGTTCGGTCCGGTTTCAGAGAATGTCACGGAGTGTGTTTTGCCAGATCCTTTCTCGCTAAGCGTGATTGTTCCCGTGTGGATGGAAGCGGCAGGTGTAACCGACACCCTGCGCGCCCTGCAACCGATCCGTAACCGGGGGCATGAGGTGGTTGTCGTTGATGGTGGCAGTACCGATCGAACCGTTGAGCTGGCCCGGCCACTTTGCGACAGGGTGGTTGTGTCAGAGAAGGGCCGGGCGCTTCAGATGAACGCCGGCGCGGCAGTTGCAAAGGGCGATCTACTGTTGTTTCTGCACGCAGATACGCGCCTGCCGGAAGAAGCTCTGGAGCATCTCGCAAGTTTCGTCCATTCCCGTCGCGCCTGGGGGCGGTTCGATGTGCGGCTGAGTGGTGAGCGGCTGCTTTTCCGGGTTATTGCCTGGTTCATGAACCAGCGCTCGCGCCTGTCAGGCATCTGCACCGGTGATCAGGCAATTTTCGTACGGCGGGACGTTTTCGACGCCCTGGATGGTTTTCACCCGATGCCGCTCATGGAAGATGTCGAATTCTCACGCCGTCTTTGCCTGGTGTCCCATCCTTTCTGTATAAAAGAGCCAGTCGTTACCGATAGCCGCCGTTGGCAGAAATACGGTGCCTGGCGAACGATTTTTCTGATGTGGCAGCTGCGCTGGCGGTATTGGCGTGGTGAATCGCCGGAGTCCCTGGCCCAAATTTACCGATCGGATGTGCGCAATGCCTCAAAGTAATCCGCCTGCGGCGGTTTTTCTCCAGTTTGCCAAATGGCCGGAAGCCAGACGGGTTAAAACCCGGTTGATGCCCGAGTTGGGTGCGGTCGGGGCTCTCGAAGCCCATGTTCGGCTCACGCTGGCTGTGCTGGATAACCTGTGTGCGACCGGCTATCCGGTGGAATTCTGGTGGGATAGACCGGTGGATGACCGGCCCGGCGAGGCGGCCTCTATCATTGAAGAGCTTGATGCCGCCGGCCTGATGCAAGGCGTTCAGGAGGGGAGCACACTGGGCCAACGGATGTATCGAGCGTTGAGTCTGTCTCTTCAGGATTATGACCGGGCATTGGTGGTGGGCAGTGATTGCCCCTCGGTCGATCCGGATTACGCCCGTAACGCCGTCGCGCTCCTGAAAGACTACGACGTTGTGCTTGGGCCCTCAGACGATGGCGGCTATGTCCTGATTGGAGCCTCCCGAGTGGCTGAGGGAATGTTGGATGACATTGCCTGGGGCACGCCGGAGGTTCTGACCCAGACCTGTGAGCGCCTTAAAGCATCGGGGCTCAGCTATTGTTTGCTGGAGCCCCGCTGGGATGTCGACGAGCCCGAAGACTGGGCGCGCTTTCTGCGCACTCTTTGAGTACTCTAGCTGGCGGGCACCGGCGGCAGCTCGGTGAGCCTGCCAAGCGCCCGGTTTGCCTCCAGGCCATTCCCACCTGTAACCACTTCTAATGCCTGCTTGCGCTCCAGGACGGCCTTTTTGAAGGTTTCCAGCAATTGTGGTTTTCCGACCTGCTTGATCGCGTTGGCCAACTGCTGGCGGGAATCAAACGTGTCCATGCCCCGATCAATCTCACGCCAGTAGCGGCTGGAAATCTCGCCGAGTTGCCGGTCCCGCTCGAGTAGCTTGCTGATAACGGCCTGTTTCTCCCGATCAAGGCGTTCCGCTGTCAAAGCGGAGAGGGTTTCCTCAAAGCTGTTGGAGAATTCCTGAACAGCCTGGTCAATCTCTGCCGGGGAAGCGGAAGGTGACTGCACAACAAACCCCAGGGCCGGTGTTTCAAGCATTTCAAAAGGCGTTGCGTAAACGATGTAGCCCATCTGGCGGGTGGTTCGGATCTCTTCGTAGAACGGGCTGCTGATAATCTGGGCCAGCAGCCGGAATCGGGCCCGTTCCTCAAAGCTGGTGTTGTCTCCCTGCATGTAGAGGGTATAGCCCGTGTCTGGATGGTCCACGTCGATGGAGACGAGGGTTTCATTATCTGGCAGCTGGCGCACCTGGCTTCGTGCTACCCGGACCAGCTCGCTGTTGCCCAGAACAATGGCGTCAATTTGCCGCGCGAGGTTAAGAGTCGAGGCCTCGGTAAGGTTTCCGTGCGCCATCATAACCGGGTCAACCTGTGACAGCAGGGCTTCAGAGAAGGACTGCAGTTCCTCGAAGCTAACTTCCCGGGCGGCTCTCAGCTTGGCGTCGGTGGGCCAGGCGCCTTCGATGAGGGACGTCTGGATAAACTCAGAGGTCTGTTCGACGGGGCGATCCTTGGCCTTGTTCTGCAGGCCGTCAATCAGCTGCTGCCGGGCGATCTCGAAACGTTGTTCGGTCAGTTCCGGTGCAGCCACCTGGAGCAGAATCCGGTTCATCAGGGTATGGAGTTTGTCGTCGTAACCGCCGACCCGGACCGTGATACCCCTGAGATGCGGATAGACGCTGTAATCCAGGCCCGCAAGACTGGCGGAGTAAGCCCAGGCGTTCAGATTGGCATTGATAGCGTCCACCAGCAGCTGAGTGAGCACGTAGCTGCGTGCCGACGCTCGGGTGGCAGGCGTACGAAGGCCCACAAACACGTTGGCTTTCGGGGTATCAAACCGGGTATCCCGGGCAAACCAGACATCCATTCCCTCGATGGTTGCCAGTTGTGTCGGCTGCGCCATGGTTTTTCCGGGCACCATCGCCAGATCTTCCGGCACAAATGGATTCTCCGGCGGCAGGCGCAGCTGGGCAGCGAGTTCTGGCAGGAACTGGGTCCTCAGTGTTGCCGGGTCGAGTGGTTTTCGGGCCCACGCCGCTTCGTACCAGTCGGTTCGGTTCGGATTTTCAAGTTCAGGCTCCGGTGCCAGAACAAAAGTAAGGAGGTTGTCCGGCGTCAGCCTGTCCAGAATGTCGCGGTACTGTTCCGGCGCGAAGCGCTCAACCAGCCAGGGCGCCCGCAAAACGTCTTCGGCGGGATAGTCCTGGAGGTAACGAGAAAGGCGCATGGCTTCGTGCAGGGGGTTACCCTGTTCGCGGAATCGAAAATCGATGCGAGCCAGGTTCTGCATTTCCAGGAAACGCTGCTCGCTGATACCTTTCTGGCGAATCTTCTCGATGTAATCGAATACCAGCGGCAGGATGTCCTCATGGCGAGCCAGTCCTTCCGGTGTCAGGGAAATGCTGATTTCGAGGGTGGCGTTCTCGCCGGTATCCATGCCCAGACCTGCGGAAAGGCTTTCCGCCAGACCGGCCCGTTTCAGAACGTCGAACAGGCTGCCTGGGCCCTCGTGGCCGAGCAGGTTGGCCACGTAGCTGGCGGGTTTGGTGCGGTAGTTCGCTTCCTGGGACGGAATAGGGAACGTGAGCGACAGGCTTCGAACGTCCTTCAGTGCTTCTGCTGTGACCCTGACTGGCAGCTCATCTGAGCGGTACAGGCTGGCGACGTGACGCTTGGTCTCAAGGTTGCGGTTTTCAATGGCATCGAAGCGCCCTCGCACCATGGATTCCAGCTCATCCAGGGTTTGGGGCCCGTAAACCGCCAGGCTCATGATGTTCGAGGAGTAATGCTGCTTCCAGAACTCGATCAGGTCCGGCCGAAGGGGATTTGCTTCCGTATTCTCAAGGGTGCTCAGGTTTCCGACGGCAAAGTGACTGAAGGCGTGATCCGGATTGCTGACGGCCTTCTTGACGGAATAGAAGCGTCGACCATCGTCTTTCTGTTTGGCGCTGAACTCCGAGTGCACAGCGTTGCGCTCACGATCCACCAGTTCGGCGGTAAATAGGGGCGCGGAAAATTGCTGGGCGAACCGATCCAGTGCCGGTTCCAGAAATTCGGCCTGAACATCGAAGAAGTAGTTCGTGTCCTGGAACGCGGTGAAGGCGTTGTGCTGGCCACCGTGGCTCTTGATGAACTGCTGGTACTCGCCCGGATCGGGGTATTTCTCGGTCCCGAGGAACAGCATGTGCTCGAGGAAGTGGGAGAGGCCTTCGCGCTCCGCCGGATCATCTCCGCTACCAACAGCAACGTTCATTGAGGCCGCTGCTTTGTCTGCATCCTCATCAGACACCAGAATGACCTTCAGGCCGTTGTCCAGTTTGATGAACCGGTACTGGTTGTTGTCATTGGGGCTCTTCTCCGGAATCTGCGCAGAAAGAGCAAGGGTGCTGAACAGCAAAAGTATGAGCAGGGAAAACAGGCGTGAGATCGGGTTCTGCATGGAGTTCTTCCTGACGGTACGTGTGTTCATAGGCCCTCTGGGATCCGGAGAAGACGTTTGCGAATCAGTGCATCAGCGCGTTGCGGGTGCTTTCAGGCTGCTGATCAAGTGTTTTACGTGCCAGGTCGGCGGCTTTCTCACTGTCCAGCTGGCCCGAGGCAATACGCTCGAGAACCGTGGCCATGATGGCGACGGACTGGCGATAATCGGCGAACTCGGCCTGGAAGGCCTTGTCGATGGCCTCGTAGACCGCCTGAATTTTCTCTTCCCGTGAACCAGCGTTATCGGCTGTGTCGTTGATGGCCTTCAGGCAGGCCCGGGCAATCGAAATGTAGCGTTCCGCGTTGGGATTGTCTTTCTGCATAGTAGGGGTTCCGGAGGTCGGTGTTCCTGTGAAAACAAGAGATGCCAAAAGGCGCGATAAGTTCCCGATTATGTCATTGCTGGCGGGCGCTTTCATTGCATTGTGGTAATCCGGAAATTGAGCATGCACGGGGCAATTCCTGTGCTAGTCTCAAAAACATTGTGTCGACGAACCGGACAGGCATGTCCCGCTTGTCGGGTCAGAAATTTAGAGTAATAGCTCTATACAAAACAAAGGCTTACAGAGTAAAAGCTCTAAAAAAGTTCGATACATGAAGGTTGCAATTAAGTACAATGCCGGCGTTTCCGGAAAACTCTAAGACTTTAGTCGTATGGGTGCCGGCATGGATAGACAACAACAGAGCAACAGGCAGGGTGGAAGATTGATGAATTATTTCCTGACGGGTGGCACCGGATTTATTGGCCGTTTCCTGGTGGAGAAGCTTCTGGCACGTGGTGGCACTGTCCACGTACTGGTGCGTGAACAATCCCAGGACAAGCTGGACAAATTGCGTGAGCGCTGGGGCGCGGATGAAACCCAGGTGAAGGCCGTCATAGGCGACCTGACCAGCAAGAATCTGGGCATCGACGCCAAGACGATGAAAGCCCTGAAAGGGAAAATCGACCACTTCTTTCATCTCGCCGCCGTGTACGATATGGGCGCAGATGAAGAAGCCCAGCAGGCGACCAATATCGAGGGCACCCGCGCTGCGGTGAATGCTGCGGAGGCGATGGGCGCCAAGCACTTCCATCACGTTTCTTCCATTGCGGCTGCCGGTCTGTTCAAGGGAATCTTCCGCGAAGACATGTTCGAGGAAGCCGAGAAGCTGGATCATCCGTACCTGCGGACCAAGCACGAATCTGAAAAGGTCGTTCGTGAGGAATGCAAGGTTCCCTTCCGCATCTACCGCCCGGGCATGGTGATTGGGCATACCGCTACCGGTGAAATGGACAAGGTGGATGGCCCCTACTATTTCTTCAAAATGATTCAGAAAATCCGCCACGCGCTGCCCCAGTGGGTTCCGACCATTGGTGTCGAGGGTGGGCGTCTGAACATTGTGCCGGTGGATTTCGTGGTTAACGCCATGGATCACATTGCTCACCTCGAGGGTGAAGACGGCAAGTGCTTCCACCTGGTGGATACCGATCCGTACAAGGTTGGCGAAATTCTCAACATTTTCAGCGAGGCTGGTCACGCACCCCGGATGGGGATGCGGATCGATTCCCGCATGTTCGGCTTTATTCCGCCATTCATTCGCCAGAGCTTGAAGAACCTGCCACCGGTGAAGCGTCTGACGTCGGCCATTCTTGATGACATGGGCATTCCGCCATCCGTGATGTCGTTCATCAATTACCCGACCCGTTTTGACGCCCGCGAAACCGAGCGCGTTCTGAAAGGCACCGGCATTGAAGTGCCCTGCCTGCCGGACTACGCGCCGGTGATCTGGGATTACTGGGAGCGTAATCTGGACCCCGACCTGTTCAAGGACCGCACGCTCAAGGGCACGGTTGAAGGTCGCGTCTGTGTGGTGACCGGTGCTACGTCCGGTATTGGTCTTGCAACTGCCCAGAAACTGGCAGACGCCGGCGCGATCCTCGTGATCGGTGCCCGCAAACTCGAGCGCCTGAAGGAAGTGGCCGCAGAGCTGGAGTCCCGGGGCGCAAGCGTGCACGCCTATCCCTGCGATTTTTCCGATATGGATGCCTGCGACGAGTTCGTGAAGACCGTGTTGGATAACCATGGCCAGGTCGACGTGCTGGTCAACAACGCCGGGCGCTCGATTCGCCGTTCACTGGATCTGTCGTTCGACCGCTTCCACGATTTCGAGCGCACCATGCAGCTGAACTACTTTGGTTCCGTTCGTCTGATCATGGGCTTTGCGCCCAAGATGCTTGAGAATCGCCGCGGTCACGTGGTCAACATCTCGTCCATCGGTGTGTTGACCAACGCTCCCAGGTTCTCGGCTTACGTGGCTTCCAAATCCGCGCTGGATGCCTTCAGCCGCTGCGCCGCTTCGGAATGGTCGGATCGCAATGTCACGTTCACCACCATTAACATGCCGCTGGTGAAAACGCCGATGATTGCGCCAACCAAGATCTACGATTCTGTCCCCACGCTAACGCCGGACGAGGCGGCAACCATGGTTGCCGATGCCATTGTCTATCGGCCGAAGCGAATCGCTACCCGCCTGGGTATCTTTGCCCAGGTGCTTCACGCCCTGGCGCCCAAGATGGCCGAGATCGTCATGAACACCGGTTACCGGATGTTCCCGGATTCACCGGCCGCCGCTGGTAGCCGTTCCGGGGAGAAGCCGAAGGTGTCCAGCGAGCAGGTGGCTTTCGCCGCCATCATGCGGGGCATCTACTGGTAACGCAGTTGCCCCCGAATCGAGTGGGAGGGGGAGTTATTTCCCCTCCCATATTAATGGGTTAAACGAGATTCGCCTCTTTTATAAAGTGTTCTGGGCTAAAGAAAACCAGCCGATAGCCGATGGTTAACATAAGAACAATATAAAAGAAGGGCTATTGATGACTCTCAAGAAACGTCTTTTGCTGACTTTGCTGCTGGTTGGCCTGCTTCCCGTCATTGCCATCTCATTTTTTAACGCCGAAATTGCCCGACAGAGCCTCACGGAACAGGCGTTGCAACAACTCTCTATTGCGGCTACCAATAAGCAGCATAGTGTTGAAGATTATCTCAGCACTATTGCCCGGCAGCTGAAAGCCATGGCCAATAATCGCGGGACCCGAACGGCGGCCCAGGGGTTTGGTTTGGCATTCCAGAATTATGAAAAACTGGTACAAGAGGAGCAGTCGACCTTACGAGAAAACGTCGAGGCTTATTACCAGCAGAATTTTTTGCCACCCTTGCAGCAAAATGGTGGTGCTAAAGGACGTTCAGCCTCGGACTTCGTTGCATCCCTCAGCAAAAACAGCCTGGCTCTGCAGATGGGTTACATCGTGGACAACCCGAATCCTGTGGGGCAGAAAGACGAATTGGTATCGGCTGACGTCCATATCGCGCAGTTTTATAACACTCTTCACAAACAGTGGCACACCTCGTTCAAGGAGTTTCAGGAGGCGTTCGGCTACTACGATATTTATCTGATTGATGCCGATACAGGCCATGTTATCTATTCCGTAGCCAAAGAGGTGGATTTTGCTACCTCCCTGAAAGACGGTCCCTACGCGGATTCTGGCCTGGCGGCAGCTTATCGTCAGGCGATGTCTGACGGACAGGATACTTCTCCGACTTTTGTTGATTTTACTCGGTATGTACCGTCCTACGGTGCGCCCGCCGGATTTGTGGCAACCCCCATATACTCCGAAAAAGATGAGCGGCTGGCCGTGCTGGCCTTCCAGTTTCCCATCGACAGCCTGAACAACATCATGATGGAACGAGATGGCATGGGCGAAACCGGGGATGCCCACCTAGTGGGGCCGGATAACCTGATGCGGTCAGACTCCTACCTGGATCCGGAAAACCGCAGTGTTGTCGCTTCCTTTGCCGACCCAGAGAATGGACGCATTAGTTCGACATCGGTGGATGAGGCCCTGGCCGGAAATTCCGGTGAAGGCGTGGTTACGTCCTACCGTGGCGAGCCAGTGTTTTCCGCCCACAGGCCAGTTACCGTAGGCGGGCTGAACTGGGCGCTGGTGGCGGAGATCAGCGAAGACGAGGCCTTGGCGCCGGTGCGTGAAATGTGGACGCTGGCGGCGATAGCCATTGCTATTGTGCTCTTGGCCGTGGCGGCCGTGGCGGTCTGGACCGCAGTGCGGATCATGAAACCCCTCGGCAAAGACCCGTCCGAATTGCAGGCACTGGCGGAACAGGTGGCTGCAGGTAACCTGGTCATTGATTCGTCCGACAGTGACAAGGCCACGGGCGTATACGGCTCCATGCTCAAGATGGTGTCAGACCTGAAAGAAGTGATCTTCAAGGTTGAAGAAGCGTCCCAGCGCCAGGCCAGTGCATCTGAACAGTTGTCCGGTACCACCTCGCAGACTCTGGACAGTGTGAATCAGCAGGCAGAGCAGACTGAGCAGGTGGCCTCGGCCATTGAAGAAATGTCCTCTGCCATCAGCGAGGTGTCCCAGAATACCTCGGAATCGGCAGCCGCCGCCCGGCGCACTGATGAGGCGGTCAGCCGCAGCGCCACCGAGGTGGAATCCTCCGCTGAGGACACCCGTGCTATGGCCAGGGAACTGGAGGAAGCAGAAGCCGGCATAGAGGACTTGCGAAAGAATATGGAATCCATCACCCGGGTTCTGGATTCGATAAAGTCCATCGCCGACCAGACTAACTTGCTGGCTCTGAATGCCGCTATTGAAGCGGCCCGGGCCGGTGAACAGGGCAGGGGCTTCGCGGTGGTCGCGGATGAGGTGCGCAGCCTGGCCCAGAACAGCCAGAAGGCGACCGAGGAGATCAGTAGTTCCATCGAAACTCTGGTTAATTCTTCGGAGCGTGCTTCAAAGGTCGTTACCCGTTGCAGCACCCAGGCCAGAGGCATTTCTGAGCGGGCAGGAACCGTAGTGTTGCAGCTTCGCGAGGCAGTGGAAGAGGTTGCCCGGATGTCCGGTATGGCGGAGCAGATTGCTACGGCTTCCGAAGAGCAATCAGCCACGGCCGAAGAAGTAACGCGCAACGTATCCACAATTGCTGAAAAGTCCTTGGAGACCAAACAGGCCATGGTCCAGATCTCCGAAGCCAGTGGTGACTTGGCGGAGTTGTCTCATCAGCTCAAGGATTCTCTGTCCCGCTTTAAAGTCAGCTGAGTACGAGGCGTGCCTTCAACACTTAGGCCTGGCACACAGAAAAAAACCCGCTGCGGCGGGTTTTTTAGGGCGGTTATTCGGTCTCTTCGGGGATCACCGGAGGCGGAAAGCCGCCCAGTTCTTTCCAGCGATTCACAATGCCACAGAACAGGTCTGCGGTTTTTTCCGCGTCATAGGCGGCGGAATGGGCTTCCTTGTTGCTGAACGGAATGCCCGCGAGTTTGCAGGCCTGGGCCAGAACCGTGTGGCCATAGGCCAGGCCGGCCAGCGTGGCGGTATCGAAGGTTGAGAAAGGATGGAACGGGTTACGACGGATGTCGGCCCGCAGCGCGGCTGCAAAGATGAAGTTATGGTCAAAGGTGGCATTGTGGCCCACCAGGACGGCTCGCTTGCAATCGTGGTTCTTCACCGCCTTGCGAATGGGGCTGAAGATCTCGCTGAGTCCTTCCCGCTCGGGTACCGCTTCTCGCTCCGGATTCCACGGATCAATACCCGTGAAATCAAGCGCGGACTGCTCCAGATTCGCGCCTTCGAAAGGATCGATCTGCTGAACGTGGGTTTCAGCGCGCCGCACCCAGCCATCGTCGTCCATGGTCAGTATCACTGCCGCCACTTCCAGCAGGGCGTCCCGCTCGGGATTGAAGCCAGCGGTTTCCACGTCGACTACAACAGGCAGAAACCCGCGAAAGCGGCGGGACATGGGATGCGGTGGTTTGTTTTCGTCAGTCACTCAAGCTCCGGTCTTGGCCGTGTGTGAGAAGGAATAAGTCAGGTTTACGCCAGTTTCCAGTGAACGGTTTCACCAGCCTTGAGGGGCACGATGGTTCCGTCAGCCAGCGGCAGCTCTGCCGGCATGGTCCAGGGGTCACGAATCAGGGTGATGGTATCGGTATTCCGCGGTAGGCCATAGAAATCCGGCCCGTTGAAACTGGCGAATGCTTCAAGTTTATCCAGGATGCCAAGCTCTTCGAAAATGTCCGCATACAGGCCGATTGCGCCGTAAGCCGAGTAACAGCCAGCGCAACCGCAGGCTGCCTCTTTGCGATCCTTCGAATGAGGGGCGGAATCCGTGCCCAGGAAAAAGCGTTTGTCGCCGCTGGCCACCGCGTCCCTGAGCGCCTGTTGATGGCGGTTACGCTTTAGGATTGGCAGGCAATAGAGATGCGGTCGAATGCCGCCTACCAGCATGTGGTTGCGGTTATACATCAGGTGCTGGGGCGTCAGAGTCGCACCGAGGTTGTCACCGGTGTGCTGCCGGACAAACTCTGCGGAATCGGCCGTGGTGATATGTTCCAGTACAACCTTCAGGTTCGGGAAAGCCTCGAGAGTGGGTGCCAGGACACGCTCCAGAAATACCTTTTCCCGGTCAAAAATGTCGATATCGGCATCGGTTACCTCGCCGTGTACCAGCAGCAGCATGCCACAATTGGCCATGGCTTCCAGAACCGGGTAGATGTTGCGGATATCCTTCACGCCGGAGTCGGAATTGGTCGTTGCTCCGGCCGGGTAAAGCTTGGCAGCCACAACGCCGGCAGCCCTGGCATCCCGGATGGTCTGCGCCGTCATGCTCTCGGTCAGATACAGCGTCATCAAAGGCTCGAACTCGGTGCCATTGGCAGCCGCCAGAATCCGCTCCCGGTAGGCTGTGGCATCGGCTGCGGTGGTGACTGGCGGTACCAGGTTGGGCATGATGATGGCGCGACCGAAGCAGGCGGCCGTAGCCGGTACCACGTCGTTGAGAATGTCGCCGTCCCGTACGTGAAGGTGCCAGTCGTCGGGGCGTGTGAGCGTGAGCTTGTCTGTCATGGCGTTTGTCCGAAATACCTTTGGCGGGGCGAGCTTGTGCCCGGTTCTCTGGGAGCCGAAAAAATTTGGCGAATTATACCAGAAGGCGCGGGTGATTGTTTTCCGGTTGGTGGCTAAAGAACTTCCGGCTCAGGCCGTTAAACAGTCTGACTCTGCTAACTCCGGACACTGATGGCTAGCTCTATGGGATTTCGCCCCGGACAACTCCTGAATACTCTGCTGGTTGCCACGTTGCCCGTGGTGCTTCTGCCGGCAACCGCGCAGGCTGCCAGCTATGGCGCCGGAATCGAGAACAGCCAGTGGTATCTCGCCGAGTCGGTATTTGAATGCCGGCTGGTGCACGAAGTTCCCGGCTACGGTCGGGCTGTGTTCAATCATCGCGCCGGTGAAAGTCTCAGCTTTTTCCTGGAGTCTGATTCCGCATTGATGCGACCAGGGCGCGGCAGCCTTGTGGTCGAGGCACCGGCCTGGCGTCCGGGTGTGGCGCCGAAGCCCCTGGGAACGGTCAATGTCTCGGATGATCGCCGTCAGGTCTCGCTGGATACCCGTCAGGCGTTCGTGGTCGCCCATGGACTTCTGGACGGGATGCGCCCGACGGTAACCAGGGAATCGTGGTTTGATGGCCGCCCGGTGCGGGTTCAGGTCTCCAACATCAACTTCGCCGGCGAGTACCAGCGTTATCAGCGCTGTACGTCCAATCTTCTGCCGGTAAACTTTGATCAGATCCAGCGCTCGAGGGTGCCCTTTGCCAGCGGCAGCACGCAATTGTCCGATGCCGACAGGCAACTACTGGATAACATCGTGGCCTATGTGAATGCAGATTCCACGGTCGAGCGGATTTTCGTGGATGGCCATAGTGACAGTATTGGAAGCCGGATCGACAACCGTGCGCTTTCCGAAGATCGCGCCAATGTAGTAGCCGACTACCTCAAGGCGAGCGGTATTGATGAAAACATGATTACCGTTCGGGCTCACGGCGACCAGTACCCGGTATCCAACCGGCCCGCCGATAACCGCCGCACCAATATCCGCCTGCAACGGGCCGGTGACCGCCCGGAACTGCAACAGGCCAACGGCTATGGCGGCGAACCCAGGGGCTGATTGGCGTCAGTAAACCGAATCCAGAACTTCCAGGTGGGCATTGACGCTTTCCGCCAGGGCCCGCAGGTGGTAACCGCCTTCCAGGGTTGAAATGATCCGGTCATTGCTGTGCTCACTGGCGACACTCACAATCATTTCTGTTAGCCAGCGATAATCTTCCGTATCCAGATTCAGTTCTGCCATCGGATCCAGCCGGTGGGCATCAAAACCCGCCGAAATCAGGATCAACTGCGGTTTGAATTCATTCAGGCGCTTCAGCCATCCCGCCTCCACCTGCTTCCGGTACTCTTCAGACGAACAGTTTGCCTCAATCGGAATATTCACGATGTTGTCGGCCTGCCGGTGCACGTGGGAGTGCGGATAGAAGGGATGCTGGAAGCTTGAGCACATCAGGATACGCTCGTCGCCACTGACAATGTCTACGGTGCCATTGCCCTGGTGCACGTCGAAATCGATGATCGCGACCCGCTCCAAATGATGAAAGGTGAGGGCGCGCACGGCGGCCAGGGCAACGTTGTTGTAAAAACAGAACCCCATGGATTTCGCCCGCTCGGCATGGTGCCCGGGCGGCCGGGCACACACAAACGCGTTAGTAACCTGGCTGCTCATGACCATATCCACGGCCTGGATATTGGCACCAGCTGCCAGACGAGCGGCTCGAAGGGTGTCGGGCATCATGGCCGTGTCCGGGTCGGTAAACACGCGGCCGCGGGTCGGTTGCATCAGGTCCAGTTGATGGAGATATTTTTCCGGATGCACCATCAGAAGCTGATCACGGGTGATTTCTTCCGGCCGCACCCAGTCCAGCTTCTGGTCCAGGCCAGTATCAGCAAGGTAGCTGATGATGGCCGCCAGCCGCTCAGGGCTTTCCGGATGCTCCGGCCCCATGTTGTGTTTCATGAAGTCATCGTGGGAAAAGAATGCCGTGGTCATACGTCTCGGACTGCCTTCAATATGCTTATATTTTCTTCAAGCTTATCAGGGAAAACTGCACGATGCCGTGTTTCTTTGGTCTTATAGGGGCGATAGTCATTTCACATCGCGGGATCAAGGCCTAAGATAAGAGTTACACTCATAAGTAACCTGTTTTATTACGTTTATTTCCTTAACGGCCTGCCGGCCACTCACAAAGGAGAGTCAGCTTGAGCACCCGGTATCTGGAGAGCCTGTTCAACCCCGCATCCATTGCGGTGATCGGTGCATCGGAGCGGGCAGACAACCTTGGCGGCATGGTATTGCGGAACCTTATGGGGGGCGGTTATCCGGGGCGGTTGCTGGTCGTGAACCAGAACGATTACGACAACGTGCACGGGGTACCCTGCGTCAAGAAAGTCTCGAAAATGGAGTTTTCCCCGGACCTGGCAATTATCTGTACGCCGCCGGATACCGTGGCCAAGACCATCAAGCGGCTGGGGGAAGCCGGGGTACGCACCGCCATCGTTATGACCGGGGGTATGTCCCGTACTCACAGTAAAACCGGCCAGCCCCTGATGTATTCCGTGCGCGAGGCCGCCCGGGAAACCGGCATCAGGGTGCTTGGCCCCAATACGATCGGTCTGATGGTTCCGGCCCGTAGCCTGAACGCCACCTACGCCCATATGGGCGCCATTCCGGGCCGGGTTGCCTTCGTCGGCCAGTCCGGCACTATTGCCAGCTCAGTCATAGATTGGGCGTTCGCCCGGGGTGTGGGGTTTTCCTACTTTCTGACCCTGGGCGATGGCATGGATATCGATCACGACGACCTGATTGATTATCTGGCGCAGGACACCCAGACCCGTGCGATTCTTCTGCACATCGAGAACATCCCCAATGCCCGGCGTTTCATGTCGGCGGTTCGGGTGGCATCCCGCACCAAACCGGTGATTGCGGTGAAATCTGGTCGGGTCCCGGAATCGGAGTGGTTTCCCCACGATCTGCCCGATGGTCTGAAACGCAGTGATCCGATCTACGACGCCATGCTCCAGCGGGCCGGTGTGCTTCGGGTGGACGGTCTTGGCCAAATGTTTGATGCGCTCGAGACTTTGACCCGCATGCGTCCCTTGCGCCGTGAAACTCTGGCGATCATGGCCAATGGGGTTGGCCCGGGTGTGTTGGCTGTCGATCGGCTGGCTGACCTGGGCGGTGAACTGGCGGAGCTGTCGAATTCCAGTATCGGGGCCCTGGCTGAGCTGCTGCCACCATACTGGACTCGCAAGAACCCCATTGACCTTAACTACGATGCCTCGCCGGAGTTGTATGGCAAGGCCATCAAGATTCTGGCCAAGGATCCGGAAGTAGCGAACGTTCTGGTGATGTATGCGCCGAGCCTGACAGAGGACAGCCTCCAGATTGCAGACGCCGTGGTGCAGGCTTCGAAAGGAACCCGCCTGAACGTATTCACCTGTTGGCTCGGCCAGAGTACGGTCATGGATGCCCGGGAAGAGTTTTACCGGGCCGGGCTGCCATCGTTCTTCAATCCCGAAAAAGCCGTTATGGCGTTCATGCAGCATGTTCGTCACCAGCGGGTTCAGCGGTTACTGACCGAAACCCCTGAGTCCTTTACTGATCACTTCGCAGATCGGACCCACACCCGTCACGTGGTCAGCAGGGCGTTGCGCTCAGGTCGCTATCATCTATCGAACCGGGAAGCCCGGGATCTGGTGCGGGACTATGGTATCAACACCATCGACACCATGTATTGCGACGACATGGAAGAGGTTCTGGAGGTGTTTGCGGTTGAACGCCGCCCCATCGACATAACCATTATTCATGAGCAGGCCTGCCATCCTTTCCTGAATCTGAGTCCGACCCAGCGTCGTTACAAAGGCACGGTACAGAAGCTCAACAGCGAAGCAGCGATCATGGATTCCTGCCGCTACCTGATGGAGGAATACAAGAGCCACTTCCCGGACAGTGGCTTCCTCGGGTTTGCAGTTCAACGTTCCTATCAGCATGTCGGGGGCATTGAGTTCAGCGTTGGCATTACCCGTGACTCACTGTTTGGTCCGTTGGTCGTATGTGGCGCCGCAGGTGCTCAGATAAACGTCATGACTGATCGGCAGATAGCACTGCCGCCTTTGAACATGGTGCTGGCCCGAGAGCTTCTGCGCCGTACCTACATGTACAAGCTGCTGAAAGAGCATAGCCTGAAGCCGGAGGAGGATATCCGGGCGGTATCCGAGACCCTGGTGACTCTCTCCCAGATTGTGATCGACATCCCGGAGATTCAGGGGCTGGAGATATCGCCCTTGCTGTTCAACGAGCAGGGCGCCGTGGCGGTGAATATCGCTATCAATCTGGCCGACAAGCCGGGCCGGCCGATCATTCAGCCATACCCGCGGGAACTGGAGGAATGGATTGTTCTGCCGAAATCCGGCCGCCGGGTCATCATTCGACCGGTATTGGCCGAGGACGAGCCTGCCCACCGGGCGTTCCATGAGTTGCAGTCACCGGAATCCATTCGTTACCGCTTCTTCCAGTATCGCAAGCATTTCTCGCGGGAAGACGTTGCCCAAATGGTGCAGATCGATTACGACCGGGAGATGGTCTTTATTGCCAATGCGCCCCGGGAAGACGGCGAAGGGGAGGAGACCCTGGGAACCGTGCGCACCTGGACCGATGCTGACAACCTGCAATGCGAGTTTGCGGTCATGGTGCACGACAAAATGAAAGGGGAAGGCCTCGGTGTAGCCCTGATGCAGAAGATGATCGATTATTGCCGGGCTCGTGGCACCGTGGAAATGGTTGGCAACGTGCTGCCGGACAATCGTCCTATGTTGCAGCTGGCAGAGCATCTGGGGTTTGAGATCAAGTTTAATACCGAGGAGGAAGTGATGGATCTGCGGCTGGTTCTGAACGAACCGGAAAAAGACTGGCAGCGAGAGCGGTTGGGAAAGAGCGCTCACTGAGGGGGTTGGGCCAGGACGGGATCAGATGAACGTTTCATCTGATCCCCTGTTCACGGCTTTATTCTTCGACAATCGCTGAGCGATCTTCACCGCCCAACGCTTCGAGGAGTCCCGGAATCAGTCGGGACAGCTCCAGGGTCATCAGCGTGAACGCCGCATCAAACTTGGCAACGGCGTCATCCACATCGACATCGTCCAGCTGGTCCTGAAGTGTTTCGCCGAATTTCAGTCGACGAATGCCCAGTTCTTCATCCAGCACGAAGGAGACGTTGTCGTCCCAGGTCAGGGACAGCTTGGTCACCTGCATGCCTGCATCCAGATGATTGCGGATCTCATCGGCTTTCAGATCCAGGCCTTTGCAGCGCACAACCCCACCATCTTCCGACGGATCTTTCAGCTCGCATTCACTGCCCAGAACCACCTTGGCAGGCAGATCGATGGATTCGTTCAGCCAGCCGGTAAAGGTGAAGGCGGGCGCCTGTTCCACGGCGGGCGGACGAACCGGTAATGAACCCAGGCTTTTGCGCAGAGTGGAGGCCAGATCTTCAGCCTGTTTGGCGGAGCCCGCATCCACTACCAGAACGCCGTCCTGTGGTGCGAGATAGGCGAAGCAGCGACGGTTTTTGGAGAAGGCCTGGGGCAGCATCTCCAGCATCACCTGTTCCTTGATTTCATCCTTTTCTTTGCGTCGGACCTTACGGCCCTGCTCGAATTCGATCGCTTCGGCTTTCTCTTCAACGGCTTCCTTTACCACCGGTCCCGGAAGAATCTTCTCTTCCTTGCGCAGAGCGATCAGATGATAGCCGTTGGCGCTGTGCACCAGTTGTTCTCCATGCTTGCCCAGCGGCGGTACCCAGCCCTGGCGGCTGGTTTCCTGGGGCCCACAGGGTTTGAAGGCATCGGCCTGCAGTTTTTCCTCGAGCTCTTCGGCGGAGATATCAAACGGTTTGGTAAATCGAAATACGCGGGCGTTGCGAAACCACATCAGGGCTGGTCCTTGTCTTTCATATTTGCAAGATCTCTACGAGTACGGTTTTGATAATAAAGCCCACAACGCCTGCGCCCAGCACCGTAAACAGGGCGATGGTGCCGAATCTTCCGGCCTGGGATTTCTTGGCCAGATCCCAGACGATGATACCCATCCAGACAATCAGGCCGGTCAGAAACACCAGCATGGCGATCTGGGAAAACACTGCTTCGTTCATTGCTTACTCCGATATCAACGTGGATTACTGTTCATCCCGCAGGAAAACCCAGTTGTTCTTATCGGATTGGTCTTCGCTGAAGTAATAGCCTTCGAGGTTAAACCCCTTGAGGTCGTCGGCTTGGGTAATGCGGTTCTCGATGGCAAACCGACACATCAGGCCGCGGGCTTTCTTGGCGTAGAAGCTGATCATCTTGTACTGACCATTCTTCCAGTCCTTGAATTGGGGAGTAATCAACCGACCTTCAAGGTCTTTCTTCTTTACGCTTTTGAAATACTCATTGGAGGCAAGGTTTACCAGTACGCCGTCGTCGTCTGCCAGCAGCCGGTTGATCTCGTCAGTTATCTTGTTGCCCCAGAATGCGTAGAGGTCCTTGCCGCGGTCATTCTCGAACCGGGTACCCATTTCCAGACGATAGGGTTGCATCAGGTCCAGCGGTTTCAGAACCCCGTAGAGGCCCGACAGCATGCGCAGGTGTTGCTGGGCAAACTCGAAATCGGCCTCGCTGAAGCTTTCGGCGTCCAGCCCTGTGTAAACATCGCCCTTGAATGCCAGTAAAGCCTGGCGGGCATTTTCCGGGGTAAACGGTGTGTGCCAGTTTCTGAAGCGCTCAGCGTTCAGTTGGCCCAGCTTGTCGCTGATGCTCATCAGATTGCTGATCTGATGCGGCTCCAGCCCCTTGAGCTGGTCGACCAGCTCGCAGGCATCCTCAAGGAACTCCGGCTGGGTATACGTGTTGGTCGCCAGCGGGCTTTCGTAGTCCAGCGTTTTGGCAGGGGAAATAACCATCAGCATGTCAGGCAATCCTCATTGCAGGAATGTGAGTAATTCATCCCTGGTAAAAGGCCAGTCCAGTTCCGCACCGGTATCGTTGCGTCTAAGCACCGGTATCCGGGTGCCGTAGCGTTCCACCAGCTCTTCGGACTGGGCAATGTCCACAACGTCTACCGGGATCGGCTCCGGCATGGGCGTATTTACAAGCAGGGCTTCTGCCAGTTCGCACAAATGGCACTGGGATGTTGTGTAGAAAAGCAGTTCCATTATTTCGGCTGTGCGTCCAGTTTCTGGCCGTTAACGCCCTGACTGTCCTTGCCCATGAGATACAGGTATATCGGCATCAGGTCTTCCGGTGCCGGATTCTGCTGTGGGTTCTCCGCCGGGTAGGCGTGGGCTCTCATATTGGTACGGGTGGCGCCGGGGTTCAGACTGTTTACCCGGACATTGTGACGCTCGTCATCCAGTTCTTCGGATAGCAACTGGCTCAGGCCCTCGACGGCGAACTTGGACACTGCGTAGGCACCCCAGTAGGCTTTCGCCTTCCGGCCAACACCAGACGATGTGAAAATCACCGAAGCATCATCGGATTTTCGCAAAAGGGGGATCATGGCCCGGCTGAGCAGGAATGGAGCGGTTGCATTTACATGCATGACTTTGTTCCAGGTTTCCGGGTCATACAACTCCACCGGGCTGCGATCGCCCAGGATAGCCGCGTTGTGAAGCAAACCATCGAGCTGGCCGAAGTTGTCTTCGAGAGTCATGGCCAGCTCTTCGTAATCCTTCACCGCCGCACCCTCAAAGTTCATGGGTACGATGGCGGGCTTCGGGTGACCGGCGGCCTCGATTTCGTCGTAAACCGTTTCCAGCTTGCTGACAGTTCGGCCAACCAGTACGACGGTCGCACCGTGGGCGGCATAGGCCTTCGCCGCTGCCCGGCCAATGCCGCTGCCGGCACCCGTCACCATAACGATACGGTCTTTCAGAAGATCGGCGGGCGCTTGGTAATCATGCATAACCTGTCTCCGTGTCAGGCTGTTACCGGCTGAACACCGGGTCCTAAATTTGATGCGCTATTGTAACAGCTTTGCCAGGTCCGTGACGGTGTCTGCAATGAGATCCGCTTGCCACAGGTCAATGGCTTCCGGCTGCTCGATATAACCGTAGCGGACCGCGATGGTCTTCATGCCGGCATTGCGGCCGGCCTCGATGTCCCGTTCGTGGTCGCCTACATAGATCCCTGAACCGGGCTCGGTCCCCATCTGCTGGCAGGCGAGCAAAAGGGCTTCGGGATGAGGTTTGCGCTGAGCAACATGATCGGGGCACACCAGCGCCCCACACCGATCTGCCAGGTCCAGGGCTTCGATTAGCGGAACCGCGAATCGGGCAGGCTTGTTGGTGACAATGCCCCACGGGATACCTCGCGCCTCAAGCGCTTTGAGGAGCTCGTCCATGCCTTCAAACAGGCTGGTTTCTACCGCCACGCCGGCCTCGTAGAGGTCGAGGAACGCGGTGTGCTTCTCCAGGTACTCCGGATGTTCAGGCTCCAGGTCGAAGCCGACCCGGATCATGGCGCGAGCGCCGTTTGAGACCGAACGTCGAATATGCTCTGGGGGCAGGGCAGGTAGTCCGTGCTGTTCCCGCAACTGGTTCAGGCATCGGATAAAGTCCGGCGCCGTGTCGATCAGCGTCCCGTCCAGGTCAAACAGGACCGCCGAGGTTTGTTGAGTGTTTTCAGGCTTCACGGATATCCCTGGCGTGCATCAGGTAATTGACGTCCACGTCCCGGCCCAGTTTGTAGACCTTGGTAATCGGGTTGTAGGTCATCCCGGTCAGTTCCCGGACATCCAGCCCCGCGTGGCGCAGGTGGTCGGACATTTCCGAAGGCCGGATAAATTTCTTCCATTCATGGGTGCCCTTGGGCAGCAACCGGAGAACATATTCCGCCCCGACAATCGCAAACAGGAACGACTTTGGATTACGATTGATAGTTGAGACAAACAGATGACCGCCGGGTTTCAGCATGGCGGCACAGGCCCTGATTACCGATGCCGGATCCGGCACATGCTCCAGCATTTCCAGGCAGGTAACGACATCGTATTGGCCGGCATGCCCGCTGTCCTGTACCAGCTCCTCGACGGTGATCTGCCGATAATCTACGTTCACGCCGCTCTCCATGCCGTGCAGCCGCGCGACCGAGAGGGGGGCCTCGCCCATGTCGATACCGGTAACATGGGCCCCACGCTGGGCCATGCCCTCTGACAGGAGGCCGCCACCGCAGCCTACATCCAGAGCCCGTTTTCCGGCCAGTGAAACTCTCTCGTCAATGTAGTTCAGGCGCAGCGGGTTGATATCGTGCAGCGGCTTGAATTCGCTTGAAGGGTCCCACCAGCGGCTGGCCAGGGCTTCGAATTTGGCGATCTCGTTCCGGTCTACGTTCTGGTTTGTCATGGTTGGTTCTGCCTGGTGAATCAATAGGAAATCGGTTAGTCAGCCATTGTACGGATTCGCCCGGCCCAGTCCTCAACTCGAAGCATGAGATCGGCAACGTCAATGCGGGTAAGCCGGCCATCCTGTACTTGTGGTACGCCGTTAATCCAGCTGTGGCTTACTGATCGACCATGGTTACTGTAGACCAGGTGCGAGGCCGGGTCGTAGACCGGCTGTAAAAACGGGTCGCTCAGATCAACGGCAATGATGTCCGCCAGTTTGCCCTCGACCAGAGAACCCAGCTCATGGTCCCGCCTCAGGGCCTTTGCTCCGTTGATGGTGGCCATCTCGAGGGCCCTGTGTGCCGATAGCGCCGAGGCATCATTGGCCACAACCTTGGCCATCATGGCGGCGGTCCGGAGTTCCCCGAACAGATCGAGGTCGTTGTTGCTGGCGGCGCCATCGGTGCCAATGGCGACGTTTACCCCGTTATCAAGGAGTTCCTGCACCGGACAAAGGCCGCTGGCCAGCTTCAGATTCGATTCCGGGCAGTGGATGACATGGGCGCCCGTTTGTTTAAGCAAACTGATATCGCTGCCATCAATCTGGGTCATGTGTACGCACTGGGTCTCTGGCCGAAGCAAGCCGAGATCCGCCAGTCGGGCAGTCGGCCGTTGCCCCAGCTTTTCAGTAGCCTCGGCCACTTCGAATGCGGTTTCGTGCAGGTGTATCTGGATGGCCGCGCCGGTCTTTTCCGACAGTCGGACGGCTTCAATCATCGGCCCGTCGGACACGGTGTAGGGTGCGTGGGGGCCAATGGCCGGCATGATGTAGCCATCGGTTTTCCAGGTGTCTATAAAGTCGGCACCCTTGCTCAGATACTCGTCCGGGCCGGCACCCCAGGGTGTCGGGAAGTCAAGCAGCGGAAAACAGATTTGCGCGCGAATGCCCGCATCGTGCGCCATCTGAGCTGCAATTTCCGGGAAGAAATACATATCCGAAAACGTGGTGGTTCCGGTTCGCAGCATTTCGGCCATCGCCAGTTGGGTGCCATCGGCAATGAACTGTTCGCTGATAAAGCGACCTTCGGCGGGCCAGATGTGATCATTCAGCCAGGTCATTAGGGGGAGATCATCCGCCATGCCGCGAAACAGCGTCATAGCCGCGTGGCCGTGCATATTGATCAGGCCGGGCATGACAACATGGTGCGGAAGGTCGACGGTTTCACGGGTTCGGAACGTCCGGTCCGCCTGTTCTTGGGGGATCACTGCAGCAAGGCGCTTGCCCTGGATAATGACTGCGTGATTCTCAAGCACCGTGCCAGCCGGCTCAATTGGAATCAGCCAGCGTGCGTTGATGCGAATATCGGCCGCTGTGATGGTGTCTGCCGTCATTAATCCTGCCTTGCAGCGCTTGGCGCGGAGCTGCCGCACCTTGAAAATGTAGCCCGGAAGTATAACCGTTATAATCACAGTTTTCAGCGCTGAAAAACCGGAGCAGTTTTCTATGGCAACAACCCCGAACCCCTCTTCTGAACGTGGCATTGGCACCGTTGCAATACGTTGGCATGGCGGCAGTCTTGAGCTGCTTGACCAACGCTTGCTGCCAGGAGAGGAGCATTGGATAACGCTGGAAGGAGCGGCCGGAGTATCGGAGAGTATCCGGGATATGGTGGTTCGGGGCGCGCCTGCAATCGGTATCAGCGCAGCTTACGGCGTGGCCCTGGCGGCGAGGCACGCCGGTGGTGGCGACTGGAGGGCAGAAATCAAGCAAGCCATCCGAGAGCTTGCGGCATCAAGGCCGACGGCGGTGAACCTGTTCTGGGCACTGCAGCGCATGGAGCGGGTGTTTCACGCCTGTCACTCTCTGAACGAGGCGGTAAAACGGCTGGCCCGGGAGGCCGAGGCGATCCATGAGGAAGACCTGGCAGCCAATTTTGCCATGGCGGACCATGCTCTTGCAGTTATCGGAGCAACGAAACCCCTTTCGGTGCTAACGCATTGCAACACCGGCGCCCTTGCTACCGGGGGTTATGGCACAGCTTTGGGCGTTGTTCGTCGGCTGAACGAGAAAAAACTGCTGAAAGAAGTTTATGCCGATGAAACCCGACCCTGGCTTCAGGGCAGCCGACTGACGGCCTGGGAGCTGTCCCGGGAGGGCATTCCTGTCACGCTGAATGCTGATGGTGCCGCTGCTACAATCATGGCCCTTAAAGACGTGCGCTGGGTGATCGTCGGCGCGGATCGGATCACCGCCAATGGCGATGTGGTTAACAAGATCGGCACCTACAGCCTGGCGGTTCTGGCTCGCCATCACAAGGTGGGCTTTATGGTGGTCGCGCCCTCGAGCACGGTGGATATGGCCATGGCGTCAGGGGCGGATGTCCCCATTGAGGAGCGCGAGAGTGTTGAAATCCGGGAGATACGCGGCATTGGGCTGGCGCCGGAAGGCGTCAACGTGTTCAATCCGGTCTTCGATGTGACACCGGCCAGCCTGATTGACGCCATCGTTACCGAAAAGGGGGTGGTGCATAACCCGAATATTACCGGTATGCGGGCGTTATTTGGTTGACGGCGGAGTAAGTTCCGGCTGCTACTTTCTGGCGGCAGGCTTGTCAGGCGGTGTGTTCACGTCAGGATCCTTTTCTTCGTAGGCAGCCCGAAGCTCGGCCACCTGCTGTTCCTGCTCCTCAATAAAGTGCAGGGACATCTCAAAGCTCTGGCGGGTGAACTCCAGCACTTTCCGGAAACCTTCATCCGAGAGCGTGCGGGCGTCGTCATGCCGGCGAAAGATGTTGATGAATTCCCGTTCTCGCTCAAACTGCAGGGGCAGTCTTGCCACGCCCCAGTCGTTCAGAATCTGCCAGACTTCGGGATTGTAGTTGCGCGTGGTGCGCATGATGAAAGGAATGGGATCGTTTCGGGCAATGAGGGCTGCCAGACGTAGTATCAGTTCGAAGGACAGGGTGGTGGTGCCGTTCTCTATAGCCTCCAGGACGGACTTGTCCCGCAGGTTAAGGGCCTCGCTCATTTCAGATACGGTGAGGCCGGCCACTTCGCGGATGTCTTTGAGAGACTGGCCTGCTGTGAGCATTGCCCGCAGCTGATCCTGGGAATTGATCAGTGCCCGGCCCACCCGAAGAGACGTATCCGTCGCCTTGACCCCGAAGCGGAGCGCAGACCCGGTAAGGCTTGCCAGGCGGTCGATCAGGCCTTCCGGCGTTCGTTCCTGAGCCGCCGGTTTCTCCAACCCTTCCACTTCCTCCAGGGAGCGCATGGCATGTAGCGCGTCCAGTAGCATGTCTTGCAACATCCGTGCTTTCTGGTGGCTATCCTGTCCGCCTGCGTCCTGCTCAGTCATGAGACTTGGAGCTGCCTGTTCAACGTGTCACTGCGGCGGCCGGAGACTGTGCCGCAAATTGCTGGGGATCCAGGATCGATGCCATGCGGTTATCAAGGTCCAGCATGTCGGCCATGATATGTCCACCTTCCCGTATCACGAAATCCAGCTCCTCATCGGTGGAATTCAGGTCCGCCGCCTGCTGGTCTTGCCAGTCTTCAAGGTCTTCCAGCGACTCGAACGGTGTCTGGCCTTTCAGTTCACGACGGGCATTTGCGATCGTGAGCCGTGTGCGTTCAATCTGTTCGTGCTCAGCGCGGCGTTCTTCCAGGTTGAGGCTGACGCTGTCGGTGGCGCGCTGTTTGGTCAGGAAGTCTATCTCCTGCTGCAACAGGCTGAACTCGGCGTTGGTTGAGAACCGCTCTTCGTGACGCTTGCGAAGCTCATCAATGATCCCGCTGAAATCGAAGTAGCGGGTGTGCGGGACGGCTTCGATCTGATCCCAGGGCAGGGCGTGATCCAGGGCATCTTCACCAATGCGGGTCTTGTCGATACGGGACGGAATCTCGATGTCTGGAATCACCCCCTTGTGCTGGGTTGAGCCGCCGGAGACCCGATAGAATTTAGATTGGGTAATCTTGAGTTGGCCGTGATTCAGGGGACGCACCGCCTGAACGGTGCCCTTACCAAAGGTCTGGGAACCGACAACCAGTCCGCGGCCATAGTCCTGGATGGCGCCGGCGAAAATTTCGGACGCTGACGCACTCATGCGGTTGGTGAGTACCACCAGAGGCCCGTTGTAGGCCACGGAAGGATCCTCGTCATTGAGTACCTGCACATCGTTATTGGCGTTGCGAATCTGAACGGTGGGGCCCTTGTCAATAAACAGGCCGACCAGATCATTGGCTTCGTGCAGCGCACCACCGCCGTTGTTTCGCAAATCCATCACCAGGCCGTCAACGCCGTCGGCTTCGAGCTCCGCAATCAGGTTGCGGACATCGCGGGTCGTGCTCTTGTAATTCGGGTCACCAGCCTGCATGGCCTGGAAATCCGCATAGAACGTGGGGATGGTAATGACGCCAATCGTATATTCCTTGCCACCACGTTCAAGACGTATGGTGTCCTTGCTGGCGCTCTGCTCTTCCAGCTTTACTTCATCGCGTTTGATGGCGATGGTCTCGGTAATGGTCTCGTCGGAGGCATTGGCCGGAATCACTTCCAGTGTGACGGTCGAATTGCGCGGCCCACGAATCAGATCCACCACTTCGTCCAGACGCCAACCGATCACATTCACCGGCTTTTCGTCTTCCTGTGCGACAGAAACAATGCGATCTGCGGGCTCAAGCTGACCCTGCTTGGAGGCGGGCCCGCCGGGTACCAGTCTCACCACCTTGGTGTATTCGTTGTCCGACTGAAGCACAGCACCGATGCCTTCCAGTGAAAGGCTCATGTTGATGTTGAAGTTTTCGGAGGTGCGCGGTGAGAAGTAAGATGTGTGCGGGTCCCACATGCCGGTAAACGCATTCATGTAAGCCTGGAACGCATCTTCGCTGCGGGCCTGGTACGCGCGCTTCAACTGGCCTTTGTAGCGGCGGCGCAGGGTTTCAACGATGGCTTCGTCTTCTGCCCCGTTCAGGCGCTGAGCCAGCACCGCATTTTTAATGCGCTTGACCCAGAGATCGTCCAGGGCCTCGGCGTTCGATTCCCAGTCCGCTTTCGAGCGGTCGACCAGAATACTTTCGTTGGCCGAGAAATCCAGCGTGTCGATGCCCTTGTCGATTGTTTCCAGAGCAAACTGGAGGCGCTCGATAATCCGTTGCTGAACCAGATTGTAAATATCGAATCCGGGCTGAAGCTGACCTGTTTTCAGGGCAGAGCCGAGTTGAGTGCGGATTTTGTCGAACTTCGCAATGTCGTCCTGCGAAAGATAGATTCTCTGCCCGTCGAGGTAATCCAGGTAGGCATCAAACACATCTCCGGAGAGTTCATCGCTGATTCCGAGGTCCCGGAAGTGGGTAAACTGCAGTTGACGGGCGATCAGGATATTGGCTCGCGCCTGATCAATCGTCGGTGCAACTGGCTCGTACACGTCTGGAGTTTCAACGTTCGCATGAAGCCCCAGCGGCGCAGACAGCAGCAATGCTACAGTCATTGCCTTGCACACCCCGAACCGAACAGATCCGGCCGAAGAGCGACGAGCCATAATTCTTTCCGCGATGGTCATAAATGCTTACCCGACGGTGTTGGTAGCCCCTCGGTTTGCGAGGGAGTGTCTACCCGTGACTTATTAAATTTATTGTAGGCAAGCACTACACCCGATGCCATAGGCAGGGCGTATCGGATCGTGACAATCTGTCCATGAAGACGCCACGTTCGTAACTGAGGGATCATCGGGGTTGAGGCGTGTTGCACACGGGGAAACTGCCGGGAGAATCGGTAAATCCTCCCGGCAGCAGACGTGCAGAGGCTGAATCAGGCGAACGGTGTGTTCGTTTCCGCCTTTTCCTGCAACAGTCTGGGTGGTGCAAAGCGTTCACCATAGGTCTCGGCGAGCGCCGATGCCCGCTCCGTGAATGCTCTCACGCCATACTGATTGATGAACTGAATCGCGCCACCGGTCCACGGCGCATAGCCAATGCCAAAGATACTGCCGATATTCGCATCCTCTACCGTTCGCAATACGCCTTCCTCCAGACAACGAACGGTTTCGATGGCCTGAATGAAGAGGATCCGGTCTTTCAGCTCCTGCAGTTTGACCGTTCTTGCCTTCTCCGCGTTCACGAACAGAGTTTCCAGCTCCGGCCAGAGGTGTTTCTTGCCGTTGGCAGGGTACTCGTAGAAGCCCGCGCCCGCAGCCTTGCCCTTGCGGCCATGTTCGTTGACCATCGCATCAGTGACGGCCTCCGCTGGGTGGGGATTCCAGGTTCCGCCGGCGGCTTCGGTATCCTTCCTGCTCTGATCCCGGATGTGTTGCATCAGGGTCATGCTGACTTCGTCGGAAATCGCCAGTGGCCCGACGGGCATACCGGCCAGCACCCCCGCGTTTTCAATGCTCGCTGGATGAATACCTTCGCCAAGCATGCAGATGCCCTCGTTGACGAAGGTCCCAAAGACCCGCGAGGTAAAGAACCCTCGACTGTCGTTGACCACCACGGGAATCTTTCCGATCTGCTGAACGTAGTCAAACGAGCGCGCCAGGGTTTCATCCGAGGTTTTTTCGCCGACGATGATTTCTACCAGCTGCATCTTGTCGACCGGTGAGAAGAAATGCAGGCCAATGAAGTTCTCGGCGTTCGCAGAGGCTCCGGCGAGCTGGGTAATGGGGATGGTTGAGGTGTTGGACGCAAAAATCCCGTTTGCCACCAGTTTGGGTTCCGCTTCCTGGGTCACTTTTGCCTTCAGTCCACTGTCCTCGAAGACCGCCTCGATCACCAGGTCACAGCCTTCCAGATCGTCTGACGAATCGGTGGCCTTGATGCGGCTCAGGATGTCTGCCTTCTGTTCTTCCGTCATTCGGCCACGACTGACTTTCTTGGCGAGCAGGTTCTCCGAGTAGCTTTTGCCTTTTTCGGCATTTTCAACGGAGACGTCTTTCAGCACCACATCGATACCCCGTGTCGCCGTTGAATAGGCGATACCTGCGCCCATCATGCCTGCGCCCAGAACACCCACCTTGCGGAAGGTTTCTTTCTCAACGCCCTCGGGGCGGCTGCCGCCCGCCTTGATGGCGTTCAACTGGAACCAGAAGGTGCCGGTCATGTTCTTGGCAACCTGGCCGATCACCAGTTCCGCAAAATACCGGGTCTCGATCAGGCTGCCGTTATCGAAATCGACCTGAGCGCCTTCAACGGCAGCAGAAAGTATGCGCTCCGGGGCCGGATAGCAGCCTTTGGTCTTCTGCTTCAGCATGGCCGGAGCGATCGCCAGCTTCTGCGCCATGGCAGGATGGTGGGGCGCGCCACCCGGGAACCTGAAGCCTTTCTGGTCCCACGGCTGCTGACATTTCGGGTTGGCCTCAATGAACGCTCGGGCTTTCGTGATCATATCGTCGGCAGAATCTGCCAGTTCGTTGATAATGCCGGCCTTGAGCGCAGCTTTCGGATTTACCTTTTTGCCTTCCATCAGGAACGGGAAGGCTGCCTCCAGGCCAATCATTCGAGGCAGTCGCTGGGTGCCGCCGCCACCTGGCAGCAGGCCCAGAGTCACTTCCGGCAGTCCAAGTTGAATGCTGTCGTCATTGATGGCGACACGGTAATGACAGGCGAGGGCAATCTCGAGGCCGCCACCCAGGGCGGAGCCGTTGATGGCTGCCACCACGGGTTTTCCGGTGGTTTCCAGAAACCGCATGTGCGATTTCAGGCCGTTGACCATATCCTCGAAAGTCCCGGCGTCTTCGCGCGTGACCTTATGCAGTTCTTTCAGGTCGCCGCCGGCAAAAAACGTCTTTTTGGCGGAGGCAATGATGATGCCGCGAATGTTATCCAGGTCTTCCTTCACTTTTGCGGCGGTTTCCGACAGGGCGTCCCGAAAAGCAGCGTTCATGGTGTTGGCGGACTGGCCGGGCATATCGATGGTGAGGGTCAGGATCTGGTCTGAACCCAGTTCGTAACGAATAGCACTCATAATTGGTTCTCCTGGAAAAGTGGACGGGTTCAGACGCGCTCAATGATGGTGGCAATGCCCATGCCGCCACCGACGCACAGTGTGGCCAGGCCGTAGCGCAGCTCGCGCCGCTCCAGCTCATCCAGCAGGGTGCCAAGGATCATGGCGCCGGTGGCACCCAGCGGGTGGCCCATGGCGATAGCCCCGCCGTTCACGTTCACTTTTTCGCCGGGAACCGAGAGTTCCCGCTGGAAGCGCATAACCACAGAGGCGAAGGCCTCGTTCACTTCAAACAGATCGATCTGATCGGCAGTCATGCCCGCCTTTTCCAGTGCCTTGCGCGCTGCCGGGGCGGGGCCGGTGAGCATGATGGTGGGGTCTGTGCTGGTCACGGCCGTGGCGATGATGCGAGCGCGCGGCGTCAGCCCCATGGCTTTGCCCTTGGCTTCACTGCCGATGAGCATGGCGGTGGCACCGTCGACGATACCTGAGGAGTTGCCGGCATGATGAACGTGGTTAATCTTCTCCACGTAGTGGTATTTCTCCCGGGCGACACCGTCGAAGCCCATCTCGCCCATCATCTGGAAGGAGGGTTTCAGGCCGGAAAGGCTTTCCAGGGAAGTGTTGCCACGCACATGCTCATCGCGATCAAGGATCACCACGCCATTCTGGTCAGTGATCGGAATGATGGACTTCGCAAAGTAGCCGTTCTGCCAGGCATTGGCCGCTTTCTGCTGGGATTTCACGGCAAAGCCATCAACGTCTTCACGGCTGAAGCCCTCGAGGGTGGCAATCAGGTCTGCGCCGATGCCCTGGGGCATGAAACCGGTATGCAGATTGGTTTCCGGATCTGTGGCCCAGGCTCCGCCGTCGGAGCCCATGGGCACACGGGACATGGCCTCCACACCGCCGGCAACCACCATGTCTTCCCAGCCAGAGCGAACTTTCATGGCCGCCAGATTCACGGCTTCCAATCCGGAGGCGCAGAAACGGTTCAGGGTGACGCCCGCCACCTTTTCATCCCAGTCAGCGGCCAGCGCTGCTGTCTTGGCGATATCAGCACCCTGGTCACCCACGGCGGTTACGCAGCCCATCACAATGTCGTCCACCTGGGCGGTATCCAGGCTGTTCCTCTCCTGCAGCGCATGGAGCACCGTGGTCAACAGCGAGATGGGTTTGACGCTGTGAAGTGATCCGTCTTTTTTTCCGCGCCCCCGGGGGGTGCGGACTGCATCGAAGATATAAGCCTCGGTGGTCATTGCTTGTCCTCTGGTCATATTGTTTTCGGGTTTGATTTACCGATGACACAACCATAGCCGGTTGCGGTTGCAGGGGGTAATGACGCGGGCTGCCAATCGCATTGGCGAAATTGCTCATGAACCATGACAAGGAGGGGGCTGGCTTCTATGGTGTTAGAAACCGCAGACGAATTCGGGAGGCGGAAGCCATGTCTCTGCGAGATGCAATCGATAATTTCTACGAGCGGCTGGTGGTGGATGCCATCGAGGCAACGCGGGAGGAGTCTGACACAGCGGACTATCTGACCGATGTTATGTGCGTGGCTCTCAACCGACTGCCCACACGGTATTACCGGCATTCAATCGATATGATGTTTTACCTGGCGGACGAGGAACTCAAGGGGATGAAACAGAAATCCCTGGCCGCCGTAAAGGAAGCCAGGGAATTCGTCAGGGAACATCAGCGGGAGTAGACCGCTGGGCGCCTCAGGCCTCGTTCAGATTGGCGATAGCCCTGTTCAGTCGCTCAGCGAGCTCCGTGTCCGCGTTTTTGCCAGTGCCACCCAGGCACCAGGCTGCCAGCAGTTTCTCTACATCCTGCATTTGATCCGTGCTGTTGTCGGCGGAACCCATGCCATTGGCAAGGCGCTGAACCTGGATTTCCATGCGGCGCTGCTGATCGGCTTCGGGGGAGGGCACGCCGCAAAGGATTTCTGCGCGAATCACCAGCTCGACCGGATCGCTGGCGTCTGACGTTTCGGCCAGCGCAGCCCAGTGCTGAGGCGCTGATTCACTCCCGGACTGGCCCGCTGTGGCCGCCATCACCAGAGACTGCCAGGAAGCCATTTTTGCCTGCAATCTCAGAGCCGAGAGAATCTTGCTCAGCCGCTGCTTTTCTTGCTGGACCTGTTCCCTGACGCCTTTTGAGAGCGTAGCGGCATCAATATCCTTGAGCGTCGCCAGGGCCGCAGTGACTGCCTGTTCGTCACTTTCCGGGGATATTCCTGAAACCTGATTCAGGCCTGCTTGCGCCGTCTCGTCGGCGGCCCGTGATGCCTGCTGCTGTTCCGAGCGCTCGGCATCACGGCGAGCAAAGATCTGGTCACAGGCCTTTCGGAACGCCTGCCATAGTTTGCGGTCTTCCCGATGGCGGGTGATTCCGATGGCTTGCCAGTCTCCCTGGAGGGCCTTGGCCTGGTTCATGGCCTCCTGAAGCGGCTCGTGTTCGACCAGGGCCTGGGCCTTGTCCACGATCGTCTGTTTCAGGCCTTCGTTCTTGCGCCGTTCCTCGTCCAGGGGTGCTTCCAGCCTCTTGAGCAGTTCATCGAAGCGCTTTTGAACGCCCCGATTGTCGCGGAATTCCACTGGCCAGGCCTCTTTCCACTCCTGGCGAGCGGTCTGGTGGATTCGTTCCGCGGCTTTCCAGTCGATGGAAGACCAGTCGGCATTGTCCAGGAAGCTTTCGAGCTGCTGGCAAATGGCGGACCGTTTTTCCAGATTGGCCTGTTTGAGGCCGGACTTGGCAGAGAAGTAGGCCTTGCAGGGCTCGTAAGCCTTGTCCGAGGCAGCTTTGAACCGGGACCACAGCGAGCGATCTGAAGAGCCGCCGAGATCGCGCCACTCATTCTGCAACTCCTTGATTCGCTCGGCCTTTGCTTCCGGATCCATTGGCTGCTCTGCCAGGTATTCCATTTGCTCGCACAGGGCAATCTGCTTGGGTTCCGTGGCGAAGCCCTGCCAGTCCGAGAGTTCACGCAATTGCCCGGTAAGCAGCTGCATGCGCGCCTGATAGGGTTTTGCGTGGCGCTGGTCCAGATCCCGGAAGTGCTGTTGTGCCGTTTTGAAGAGCTGTTTGGATTCTTTCAGCTGTTTGGCCTCCAGAGCCTCCTCCAGTTGCCTGATTTCGGCCTCGAGGCGAGTCGTCAGAGCTTTCTGTTGCTCCTGGTCAACTCGGGGCTCTGCCGGTTTCTTGCGTTTGCCGGCCAGCTTCCGCAATGGCTCCAGTAGTGCCGGGATGGGATAGTCTTCCGGCCAGTTGATCTCGGCAACCAGTGTCTTTGCCTGGGCACGCTGCTCGTCGGTGGCATCGTCTGCGCGCTCGAGCAGTGCGCCAAGTTCGACGATGGTTTCCCGTTCCTGGGTAATCCGACGGACAGAACTCAGGTAATTGCGCAGTGCCAGCATGGCGTTTTCGTAGGCTTTCTGTTCCTGCTTCTCCACTGCCGTATCCCGGGTTGCTTCCAGCCAGCGGTTTTCCTGGGTTTTCTGGAGTGCATCCAGGGACGCCAGTGAGGGCAGTGTTTCAGGCGGTTGAGACTTGAGCTCGTCCAGTGTGCGGGTCAGCAGATCCAGGGTTTCCTGACGTTGCAGCTTCTGCTCGCGCTGGCGCTTTTCATCTTCCGCCGCAGATTGCAGGGCCGCAATGCGCTCTTTGCACAGGTGAACCGCTTCGAGAAATGCCTGGGCCTGTTCCGGTGAGGCGTGTGTTTCCACCTCTGTCCATTGTTTCAGCAGGGCTTCGAGGCGGGCCTCATAAAGCTTGGTATCGTCACTTTTCGCCTGGTCCTGGGCGTGGCGGGTAAGGGTAGCGATGGTCTGGCTGATGCTGTCCAGCCGGGCCTGCTCTTCGCGCCGCTGCTGCAGTGCCAGTTTAACGATCTGGTAGACACCTTTGTCACGGCCTTTGGCCTGTTTCTGCACTTCCTGCAGGCTGGCTTCGTCGGTCAGTCTGCCTGCAGCGGACTGCCGGATATCCGCGGTAACGCCCTCAATGGCAAGCTTGGCCAGGACATCCTGGGATGGTGCGCTCTCCAGTGTTTTGAGCTGTTCTTCCCTCCGGTCAGTCCGGGTATCTTCCTGTTCGACAGGCTCTGGCTGGGTGGCTTTCCGCTGTTTTGGCGTTGCCTCGGTTGTCTTGCGGGATTTGAACAGTTTCTGGATGAACGCGGCCATAAGAGTATCCTTGGGTGTTGAAACCAGTTCACGGTGTCGGGCAAAGTTGTGCCGCCACCGGCCGTCGGCATCCGGTCAGGATGCCGGGTAGTTTGACTGGTCAGCCTGAGGTGCTGGCCAGCAGGAAAAATTCGCGGCTAGTCTAGCGTTTTGTATGCGTGTGCGGAAAGGGTCTGTATGGCAAAACAGGAAAATGACAACGATCAGGATTACAAGGCCCGGGCAACGGCACTCAGGTTGCTTGCCAGGCGCGAGCACAGTCGCCTCGAGTTAAGCCTTAAACTCCGCCAAAGAAAGCTGCCGGGCGACATTATTAACGCTGTTCTGGATGATTACGAGAAAGAGGGTTGGCTAGACGATGATCGGTTTGCTGACGTCTACGCCCGCCAAAGAATGGACCTTGGTTACGGACCGCTACGGATTCTTGGCGAACTTCAGCAGCGCGGGGTCCACAAGACTCCGGAGTGTGTTGCCGAGATGGCGGAGGAGGATTGGTGTCAGCGAGCTATCGGTATCCGCGATAAGCGTTTTGGCCTGGCGGATCTGAGTGACGACTGGGACGAAAAAGTGCGGCAGGCGCGTTTTCTGAATCGTAGGGGCTTTTCCGCCAGTCAGGTGGAGCGCGCGCTCGAGGCTCGTAGCGAATAGCCGGCGGAAGTCAGATTCTTCAAAGGGTTGGCGGTATCATGCCCAGTTCTGCGGGCAGGCCGGCCCTGAGCTTTCCGTCCGTTTGCAGCTCGCCTGATCGGCCTTCCGGCGCCCGGCTTTCCTCCATCTGTACGATCTGTTCCTCTGCTTCGGTCGCCGGGATACCCGGCTGGTTGAGCCGGGCGAGTACATCGTAATAGCGCCGTATATTCTGGACGTAGATCACCGGTTCGTGGCCCCGGGCATAGCCAAAGCGGGTCTTGGTATACCATTCCTTCTCGGCCAGTAACGGCAGGAATTCCTTTACGTCCATCCACCGGTCAGGGTCTCGTCCCGCGCCTTCTGTAAGTCGTCGGGCGTCCTCCAGATGCCCGAAACCCACGTTGTAGGAGGCGAGGGCGAACCAGGTGCGGTCTGGCTCCGGGATTCGTTCCGGGATTTTTTCGTGCACGATCCGGAAATACTTGGCGCCGCCCTGAATGCTTTCTTCGGCGTCCAGGCGGTTATTGATGCCGATATGGCTCGCGGTGTTCCTGGTCAGCATCATCAGTCCACGGACCCCGGTGGGCGATACCGCATTGGGGCGCCAGTGGGACTCCTGGTAACCAATGGCTGCGAGCAGTCGCCAGTCCATGTTGAACTCGCGGGCATAGTCGCGAAACAGCGACTCGTATTTGGGCAACCGGTTCTCCACATGATGCATGAAGGTTCGGGCACCCACGTAATTCAGTCGATCAAGGTGGCCATAGAAGCGCTCGGAAATCTGGGCCAATGTTCCGTTGGTCTCGAGACTTTCCAGGAACTGGCGGGCCGCTTTTGCCAGGGAATCATCCTGCGCTGACGGGAAAAACCAGGCCAGTTCACCGGGTTCTCCAAGGGTAAAGGCCTCCTTCACCATCGGGTAGAATACGTGGTTAAGGTCGAGCTCGTTGGAGGAAACCATTGCGTAGGGGAATTCGCCGCTTTCAACGCGGGACAGAACGCCCGCGGCGTCCAGTCCGGGATGCACCTCCCATTCAAGCTCTGCGTTTTCCCGGCGGGCTTCATTCAGGCGGTGCTCGTGGTTGCTGTCGGATACCACGTGCACCGTTTTCCCGATCAGGTCTTGTAATGATTCAGGCCGCTCGACATCGCGGTTATAAACCAGGATCGACTGGGCGGTGATGCCGGTCGCTACGGTGCGATACTGATTGGCAGTATGGGGTTGCCTGGAGAGCCCGAGCATCCCGAAGTGGGCGTAGTTCTTTTCCAGAACGGACAGGATTTCTGTGTTGTTATCGGCAACGCGGACCCGGAGCTTTACGCCAAGTTCCTCGGCGAACAGTTTTGCCAGTTCGTAATCATAGCCGGTGGGGCCGTCTTCACTTTCCACATAGATAGACGGCGCCGTCCGGGTAATCACATGCAGCACCCCCTCATCACGGATTTCCTGGAGAGTGCTGGGCTGTGAGCATCCGGTCAGTATCAGGGCAGTGCCGAGGAAGAAAACAATCCCGGCGGATGCGCTTTTGAAAGCAGCAAATATCTTTGGCAAGTCCATGGACTCCGTCACGGCTGGATCATCTGGTTGTAGCGTCGCATAAAGCCACGCAACCTTGTCTATCCTGAGCGTGGAATTCCTTTCCACACATTCAATGATCCTTGGTGTCGGAGGCCTGGTCAATAAAGCTGGTTAATTAATGTGCAAAACAATGTTAATTGTACAGCCCGGGATTAACGCCTCAAGCGCTGTATCCTGACCCCGCTTTCGAGTATCATGTCGGCCTTTCAAATTGCACCCAGACTTCCCCGTTTCGCGCGATACAGGTTGATATCATGCTTGAACTTCGCGGCGCTCCCGCGCTCTCGCCATTCCGCTCCCGCAAATTGCATTCCCGGATTCAGGATATCGTGCCTGAAATCGAGCATGTTTATGCTGAGTTCATGCACTTTGTTGACCTGGAGGCAGACCTCTCGGACGCGGAGCAAGCTATTCTGGACCGGCTCCTGACCTATGGCCCGAGTGTGCCGGTGGAAGAGCCTGACGGCGTGCTTTTCCTGGTTGTGCCTCGCCCCGGCACGCTCTCGCCCTGGTCCAGCAAGGCAACGGACATCGCCCGGAACTGTGGCTTGCGGCAGATACATCGGATTGAGCGGGGCACGGCCTATTACATTCGTTCGGGGCGCAAGCTTGGCCTGGAACAACGCGAGAAAATCGCAGCGCTGCTGCATGACCGCATGACTCAGAAAGTATTTCATGAGATGGGCGGCGCAGAGCTGTTGTTCAGCCATGAAGAGCCTCGGCTCCTGGGGAGGGTGCCAGTTCTCGCCGGTGGCCGCGATGCCCTGGTGGAAGCCAACTCGCGCCTGGGGCTGGCGCTTGCCGAAGATGAAATTGACTACCTGGTTAAGTCCTTCACGGATCTTGAACGGGATCCGACCGACGTGGAACTCATGATGTTCGCCCAGGCGAACTCCGAGCATTGTCGCCACAAGATATTCAACGCGTCCTGGGATATTGACGGCGAGGGTCAGGAAAAATCCCTGTTCGCCATGATCCGGAATACCTTCGAAATGAACAGCGAGGGCGTGCTATCGGCCTACAAGGACAATGCCTCGGTTATTCGGGGTAGTCGTGGTGGCCGCTTCTTCCCGGACCCCGAGACGGGTGTCTACGGATATAACGAAGAAGAAATCCATATTCTGATGAAGGTGGAAACGCACAACCACCCGACGGCGATTGCTCCTGCCGCCGGCGCCGCCACGGGCTCCGGCGGCGAAATTCGCGACGAAGGTGCTACCGGCCGGGGTTCCAAGCCCAAAGCGGGTCTGACTGGTTTCACAGTCTCAAACCTGAATCTGCCGGACGATCCCCAGCCATGGGAAATCAACTACGGCAAACCTGAACGCATCGCTTCACCGCTCGACATCATGATTGAAGGGCCTATTGGTGGCGCGGCATTCAATAACGAATTCGGACGTCCCAACCTGGCGGGCTACTTCCGGACCTTTGAGGAGAAAGTGCCCGGAGCCGCCGGCGAAGAAGTCCGCGGTTACCACAAGCCGATCATGATTGCCGGTGGTCTTGGCAATATTCGTGAGGAGCATGTTGAAAAGGGCAATATCCCGGTGGGCGCGAAACTCATCGTGTTGGGTGGGCCCTCCATGCTGATCGGTCTGGGCGGTGGTGCGGCTTCGTCCATGGACTCGGGCTCCAGTAACGAAAATCTGGACTTTGCGTCAGTGCAGCGGGACAACCCCGAGATGGAGCGTCGGTGTCAGGAAGTTATCGACCGCTGCTGGCAGATGGGCGACAAGAACCCTATTGCGTTCATCCATGATGTGGGCGCCGGTGGTCTGTCCAACGCTATGCCTGAGCTTGTCAAAGATGGCGGTCGCGGCGGTAAATTCGAGCTTCGCGACATTCCCAGTGACGAGCCGGGAATGTCTCCGCTGGAAATCTGGTGTAACGAATCCCAGGAACGGTATGTGATGGCAGTGGCTCCGGAAAACCTGGAGCAATTTGACGCCCTGTGCCGCCGCGAGCGCTGCCCCTATGCCGTGATAGGCGAGGCGACAGAAGCTCATCATCTGGAATTGGGCGATTCCTACTTCGACGACAAGCCGGTTGATCTGCCGATGGAAGTGCTGTTCGGCAAACCGCCGCGCATGCATCGGAGTGTCAGCCGCGCTTCCTTTACGAAGCCCATTTTCGACTCCACCAAAATCGATCTGGATGATGCCATTCGCCGCGTTCTGCGTCTGCCGTCTGTTGGCTCCAAGAGCTTTTTGATCACCATTGGTGACCGGACCATTACCGGCCTGGTTGCTCGGGATCAGATGGTTGGGCCCTGGCAGGTTCCGGTGGCTGATGTGGCTGTGACGGCCACCTCCTTCGATGTTCGCACCGGTGAAGCAATGGCCATGGGCGAGCGCACGCCGGTCGCCACGATCGATGCGCCCGCGTCCGGTCGCATGGCCGTCGGTGAAGTGATTACCAATATGGCGGCAGCGCCGATCGGCAAGTTGGCCGATATCCGGCTCTCTGCAAACTGGATGGCCGCTGCTGGCCACCCGGGTGAAGATGAGAATCTCTACGAGACCGTTCGCGCCGTAGGCATGGAATTGTGCCCGGAGCTTGGAATCACGATCCCCGTGGGCAAGGACTCCATGTCCATGAAGACCATGTGGGAAGAAGACAGCGGCGAACAGAAAAGCGTGACTGCACCGCTTTCATTGATTGTCAGTGGTTTTGCACCGGTTATTGATGTTGCAAGGACGCTGACTCCCCAGCTGGTCAAGGATGCTGGCGAGACAGATCTGATCCTCGTGGATCTTGCTGCTGGCCAGAACCGCCTCGGGGGCTCCGCTCTGGCTCAGGTTTACCGTCAGGTCGGTGCAGTTGCACCGGATCTGGATGACCCGGAGGACATCAAGGCTTTCTTTGCGGTTATTCAGGGTCTGAACAGCGACGGTAAGCTCCTGGCCTATCACGATCGTTCAGACGGCGGCCTGTTCGTCACCCTTGCTGAAATGTGTTTCGCCGGCCACTGTGGGGTTGATATCAAGCTGGATGGCCTCGCCGAGGATCGCAGTCAGTTTGCCCGGGAACTTTTTAATGAAGAGCTGGGTGCCGTCATCCAGGTACGCAGGGAAGACACCGGTTTTGTCCTGCAGCAGTTCTCTGCCGCGGGTCTTGGGGATTACATCAGTGTTATCGGTAGCCCGAATGATACTGACAACCTTCGCCTGACCTTCGAAGGTAGCACTGTGGTGGATGAATCCCGGGTGGAGCTCCAGCGCCTGTGGTCCGAGACCAGTTACCGTGTTCAGTCGCTCCGGGATAACGCCGATTGCGCTCGTGAAGAATTCGATAACCTGCTTGACGCAGAGGATCCCGGTCTCCACGCCGAACTCTCTTACGACATCAACGACGACGTGGCTGCCCCTTATATCAACAAGGGAGCCCGTCCAAAAGTTGCGGTTCTGCGGGAGCAGGGTGTCAATGGTCAGGTTGAGATGGCAGCCGCATTCGACCGTGCCGGCTTCGATTCTGTCGACGTGCATATGAGCGATCTGCTCTCCGGCCGGGTTACGCTGGAAGGCTTTAACAGCCTGGTTGCCTGTGGCGGTTTCTCCTACGGTGACGTTCTGGGCGCTGGCGAGGGTTGGGCCAAGTCGATTCTGTTCAGCGATCGCGTCAGGGACCAGTTTGCGGCGTTCTTTAATCGCCAGGACACGCTGGCGCTGGGTGTGTGCAATGGCTGTCAGATGCTCTCCAATCTTCACGAACTGATTCCGGGAAGTGAGGGCTGGCCACGTTTCGTACGCAACCAGTCCGAGCAGTTTGAGGCGCGCCTGGTTATGGCTGAGGTGATGCCGTCACCGTCGGCGTTCATGGATGGCATGGCCGGTTCCCGTATGCCGATTGCCGTTGCTCACGGCGAGGGCAGGGTTGAGTTTGCCAGCGGCACCTCGGCAGAAGCTCTCTCCGAGAACGAGTTGGTGGCGCTGCGCTATGTGGATAATCGGGGGCAGGCGACCGTACGCTATCCCTACAACCCGAATGGATCCGAAGCCGGTATTACTGGTGTGACGACGCGCGATGGCAGGGTCACCATCATGATGCCGCATCCCGAGCGAGTGTTCAGGGCTGTCCAGCATTCCTGGCGCCCCTCAGAATGGCAGGAAGATGGTTCCTGGATTCGCATGTTCCGAAATGCGAGACGCTGGTTCGGCTGATTTTCCGTTCCAGTGACAAGCCGGTTTTGGGTGCGCTCAACATGAGTGTTTATTCCAAAGCCGGCTTTTTTGTTTTGCGCCCTTTTTTTGGGCGTTTTTCAAGGGAAAAAATCGGCAAAAATGGCAAAAATCCCCTTGACTCAGTATTTTTATGCACATTGCTGGTGCCTCCCTGTTTGTTCTGTGCACAAAGAGCGGGAATTTGGTTCAACTTTTGCTCAAAAGTCATAACCAATTGAAAAATATAGAATAAATGAATCAGGTGATTTTGTCGCCAATTTAACGGAAGTGCAGTGATTACGGGGTTTGAGGGCGTGTTCCCAAAAACTTTCCCCAGAGTTATCCACAGATTCTGTGGGTAAGTATCTAAGCTATTAATCTGTACAAAAAATATCCGACCTGAAGGAGGTTTTTCGATGTACAAGATGTGTTATTTCGTTCCGGAGACTCACGTCGAAAAAACCAAACAGGCATTGTTCGATGCCGGCGCCGGTCGAATCGGTGATTACGATTCCTGTGCCTGGCAATGTCTTGGAAGAGGGCAGTTTCGTCCGCTTGAAGGAAGCGATCCGTTTCTCGGTCATGCCGGGGAGATTGAAGCGGTGGATGAATACAAGGTTGAGCTGGTTTGCGCCGACGAGCTGATAAAGGATGCTCTCGCGGCACTCAAGCAGGCCCACCCATACGAGGAGCCCGCTTACGAAATCTATCGAATGGAGGAATTGTAGTCGCCCGCGCTACTTGCGGTCTTTCGCCATGGGGTGGCGGATATCACTCACGTGAACCCCGAAGGATTCGCGGCTGTAGTCAGACAGGAAAAGTTCCAGGGTTCGCTTGACGGTCGGGAACGAGATTTCTTCCCAGGGAATCTCGTCCAGGCCGAACAGTCTGGATTCGAGGGACTCCTCACCTGCACCAAACTGACCGTCTTTCAGTGTGGCCCGGTAGAACATGTGAACCTGATTGATGTGCGGGACGTCGATGATGGAATAGAGGCCTTCAATGTTAACCTCTGCAAGCGCCTCTTCCATCGTTTCCCGCTCCGCGGCCTCGATGGTGGTTTCGGCGTTCTCCATGAAACCCGCAGGCAGCGTCCAGTAACCATAGCGAGGTTCGATAGCGCGGCGACACAGCAGTATCTGGCCCTCCCACACGGGCACCGTGCCGGCGACAATGCGTGGGTTCTGGTAATGTATGGTATCGCAGCTGACACAGACATAGCGGTGACGGTTATCGCCTTCGGGGATGCGTTGTTCAACCGGATGGCCGCATGTGCTGCAGTACTTCATGATTTTCCCCGTATACTTGAATTGGTTTGGTAGTCAGTTTAACGATCCCGGCTGCCTCTGTCTCATCCAACCTCCGGATGTACCGTGGAGATGAACATTGCGTGATTTACTTGCCGAGCGCCTGGCCGGCTATGCACCGCGCCAGTTGGCCCTGGATTATCCTGAGGCAGGCATACTGGTTCCGGTAACCGACGATCTGAAAAACCCGGAGATGATCTTTACGCTCAGGTCCGAGAATCTGAGCACCCATCGCGGGCAGGTCGCCTATCCCGGCGGCAAAAGGGATCCGGAAGATCCGTCTCTGGCAGCAACGGCGTTACGTGAAACCCATGAAGAGATCGGATTGCCGCCGGATCAAGTACAACTAATTGCGCCGCTCAGTCAGGTGATGTCCCGCTACGGAATTCTAGTTACACCTTACGTTGGTGTGATTCCCGGAGATCATCCTTTGGAGCCAAACCCCCATGAAATCGAAAGTGTATTCCGCGTGCCTCTATCGTTTTTTCTGGAAGACAGGCGGGAGCGCACAGATGCTCTGGATTTCCTGAACCATACGTTTTACGTACCCTGCTACCGTTGGGAACGCTACGAGATCTGGGGCCTGTCGGCAGTGGTTCTGGTTGACTTCCTGAACGCTGTGTACGATGCCGGAATCGATCTGCTTGAACCGCCTGAAGGAGGCTGAGAATGTTTTACCAGTTGAATGACCGAACGCCGGAACTGGAAGGTGAAGGTCACTTTGTGGCCGAGAACGCGTCGGTGATAGGCCGTGTCCGGCTGATGGATAAGGCCAGCGTCTGGTTCAATGCCGTTCTACGTGGTGACAACGAGTGGATCACCATTGGGCCTGAAACAAATGTTCAGGACGGTTCGGTACTGCATACAGACCCGGGTATGCCTCTTACTCTGGGTAAGGGTGTAACGGTTGGTCACAAGGTAATGCTCCATGGGTGCGAGATTGGTGATTACTCTTTAATTGGCATAAATGCTGTGGTTCTGAACGGAGCAAAGATTGGCAAGCACTGCCTGATTGGCGCCAATGCTCTCATTCCCGAAGGAATGGAGGTGCCTGACGGCTCCATGGTTGTCGGTTCGCCGGGCAAGATCAAGCGGGAGCTCAACGATAGCCAGAAGAAGATGCTGGAAATGAGTGCGCAGCACTATGTTCAGAATGCTGCCCGCTACGCCGATGAGCTCAAGCCCTGCGAGCCGAAAAAATGAGTGTTGCTGACAAGGTTCGATCGCCCTGCGTAAGCATCTGCGCGCTTGATGAAAATGACATCTGTGTGGGCTGCCATCGAAGTGGGGATGAGATCACCCTCTGGACCAGGATGGATGACGACGAACGGCGCGAGGTGCTCCGGAAAGTGGCGGAGCGCGAAAAAGGTTCCCTGATTCACGGCTAACATAGGTGTTGGTAAATCATGACTGACTCAGTTCGAATTGGTACTCCCCTTAAAGGTAATGCCTTCAGGGTTTTGTTTTGTGGATCCGGTGAGCTTGGCAAGGAAGTTGTCATTGAACTTCAGCGCTATGGCGTCGAAGTGATCGCTGTCGACAGATATGCGGATGCGCCTGCCATGCAGGTGGCGCATCGGAGCCATGTCATCGACATGCTGGACGGCGCCAGCCTGCGCAGTGTTATCGAACAGGAAAAGCCGGATCTGATTGTTCCGGAGATTGAAGCGATTGCCACGCCGGAGTTGGTAAAGCTCGAAGAGGAAGGCTATCGCGTCATCCCCACCGCCAGAGCGGTGAACCTCACCATGAACCGTGAAGGAATCCGGAGGCTCGCGGCTGAAGAGCTCGGGCTGCCTACCTCACCCTACCGCTTTGCGGGTACCCGGGAAGAATACCTTGCCGCCGTGAACGAAATAGGCCTGCCACTTGTGGTAAAGCCGGTCATGAGCTCGTCGGGCAAGGGGCAGAGTACCGTCAAGACCGAGGATGATATTGAAGCGGCCTGGGAATATGCCCAGTCTGGCGGGCGTGCCGGTAAGGGAAGGGTGATTGTCGAAGGCTTTGTGGACTTTGACTATGAGATTACCCTGCTCACCGTCAAGCACCGTGATGGCGTATCTTTTTGTGAGCCCATCGGGCACAGGCAGGAAGATGGAGACTATCGGGAATCCTGGCAACCACAGCCAATGGCCCCGCTGGCCTACGAGCGTTCGGCCGAAGTTGCCCGCGCTGTGGTCGAAAACCTCGGTGGCTATGGCATCTACGGTGTGGAGCTGTTTGTTAAGGAAGACAATGTCTGGTTCTCCGAGGTTTCGCCGCGTCCGCACGATACTGGCCTGGTTACGTTGGTCTCACAGGACCTGTCCGAATTTGCTCTGCATGCCCGAGCCATTCTGGGTTTGCCCATTCCCGCGATACGGCAGACTGGTCCCTCGGCATCAGCCGTGATTCTTCCTGAGGGCGATTCGGCGTCCGTATCGTATTCCGGTCTTGAGACAGCGCTTTCCGAGCCGGATACTCAATTGCGTTTGTTCGGCAAGCCCGAGTTGAAGGGGCGCCGTCGAATGGGCGTTGCCCTGGCGAAGGGCGCAACGGTGGATGAAGCGCGCAAGAAAGCTCGCGACTCGGCAAATTCGATTACCGTTGAACTGTGAGGTTCACCCAGGCCTGGCTCTGATCAGCCAGGCTTATGAAGGTTTGATGACGATTTCCGAAAAAATTCGGAACGAACCGTTGACACCTTCAGGCAGGTCTGTAGAATGCGCATCTCTTTCGAGGGGAGCACCGCTGAGGCGGCTGAGGAATCGAAAGATAACTGTTTGAAAGCGCTGAAGAAAATGAGTTTCAAAATTCTTCAGAAAGCAGTTGACAGGCAAGCGATTCACTGTAGAATGCGCGCCTCGAAACAAGCAGTAAGCCGGG
>NZ_JBSXNQ010000032.1:0-58585 GCF_056857715.1 Marinobacter sp. L-13 | reverse complement strand
CAATGCGCATCAGGTTCCTCCCCAACAGATCGTAACTGTTTTATTGACCTTATAGTGGCTATATGGTTTTAAATCATAATCCGACAATACTCAAGTGGAGCCGTATCATGAGTAAACCCTGTGAAGACGCCTGTGGCTGCGAAGCAACACCCGCCGAGGGTAATGCCGGGTCGGGGGCCTCTGAAGCGTCCGGTAACTGGATCAGTGTGTATACCGTACCGAAGATGGATTGTCCTTCGGAGGAACGGATGATTCGACTGGCCCTGAACGGTTTTGAAGACATTCGCGGGCTGTCCTTCGACCTGTCTGATCGGCGGTTGAAGGTTGTGCACGATGGCGAGGCTGAGCCTATCACCGCGAAGCTGGCAACCCTCGGGCTGGGAGCTTCGCTTCAGGAAACGGCCGCTGCCGACCCTGAGTCAATCAAGGCGGTCGGGGGTACGGCTATCTCGGCCGAGCAGGAGTCCGGCACCCTGCGTTGGTTGCTCGGTATCAATGCCGTCCTGTTTGCGGTGGAAATGACGGCCGGCCTGATCGCCCAGTCTACCGGACTGATTGCAGAATCCCTGGACAATTTCGCCGACGCGGCCGTGTATGGGCTCGCCCTGTATGCGGTTGGGCACAGCGTGAAAATGCAGGTGCGTGCGGCGCATCTCGCGGGCGTACTCCAACTGATTCTGGCTGTGGGCGCACTCGCAGAGGTGGTGAGGCGCTTTGTCTTCGGCAGTGAGCCGGAGTCGCTGGCAATGATGGGGATTGCGTTCATCGCATTGATCGCTAACACCACCTGTCTGCTGCTGATATCCAAACATCGGGAGGGCGGTGCCCACATGAAGGCGAGCTGGATATTCTCAGCCAACGATGTGGTCATCAATCTAGGGGTCATTACCGCTGGCGCTCTGGTGGCGTGGACTGGCTCCAATTATCCGGACCTGATAATCGGCAGCATCGCGGGGATTATCGTACTCAACGGTGCCAGGCGCATCCTGGCGCTTAAGGGTTGAACAATGTCCATCGTTGCCAAGAAACGCTTGCAGTACGGCCTGTTGGCTATTTCCGGCCTGATAGCGGCATCTGATCAGGTTGTAAAATGGTTGGTCCAGCAGTCAATGGCGTATGGCGAGTCGATTCCGGTGACCCCGTTCTTTAACTGGGTTCATGCCTGGAACACCGGCGCCGCATTCAGCCTGTTTGCCGATGGCGGAGGTTGGCAGCGATACTTTCTTATCGCAATCGCGGTAGTTGTCTCGATTGTACTGATCGGGCTGATTCTTCAGTGCCGCCGCAGGGGAGAAGCCATCGCGTACAGTCTTATTCTTGGCGGTGCCATGGGCAACCTGATTGACCGGATATTCCGCGGCTATGTTGTGGATTCCTTTGATGTCTATTGGCAATCCTGGCACTGGCCAGCCTTTAACCTTGCCGATATCGCCATTGTGCTGGGCACCGTGCTTTTCCTCTATGTCAGTTTCATACCCGAAAAATCGGGCACGAACGTCGAGCTCGATGGATCAGGCTAAAAAACATCTGACAAACGCCTTGACCTTAAAGTTGACTTTAAAGATATCGTCTGTGCTGACGAACCGAGAACGACAGCCAAAGCAAAGGAGAATGAAACGATGACATTGCAACTTGGAGAAACCGCTCCCGATTTCACCGTCGCATCCACCGAGGGAAACATTCAGTTTCATGAGTGGCTGGGAGACGACTGGGCCGTGCTGTTTTCACACCCCGCCGACTACACCCCTGTCTGTACCACAGAGCTCGGCGCCTTCGCCAAGCGTAAGGACGAGTTCGCCAGTCGCGGTGTGAAGCTGATCGGGGTCTCCGTCGACCCGCTCGACTCCCATAAAGACTGGGCGAAGGATATCGAGAAAACCCAGGGCAAGGGGCTCAATTTTCCCCTGTTGGCAGACAAGGATCAGGTGGTTGCCGACCAGTACGGAATGATCCATCCAAAAGCCGATCCCAAGGTGACTGTTCGAACGGTATTCATTATCGATTCCGCGAAAAAAATCCGTCTGATGCTGACGTATCCGCCCAGCACCGGGCGCAATCTGGACGAGATCCTGCGCGTCATTGATTCGCTCCAGCTGACCGACAACCACAAAGTGGCCACGCCGGTGGACTGGAAGAATGGCGAGGATGTGATCATCGTTCCGTCGCTCTCCAACGAAGAGGCCAAAGAACGTTTCCCTAAGGGATGGGATGAGCAGACACCGTATCTGCGCGTTACCCGCCAACCTGGTCGGAAGTAATAGAGAATTCGTCAGCTGGCCTTGTGGCTGGCTGACGAAGCAATACCTGAGAAACCTTCACCGATAGGTTCGGTCATCGCCGAACCCGCAACCGAACACGGCCCCGAAATGCTTACCCTGACAATCCCTGAAGTTGGTCTCTTCGCGTTATTGATTGCACTTTGCCTGTCGCTGCTTCAGGCGACCGTGCCCTTGCTGGGAGCCGCCACCCGGCGCCCGTTGTGGATGGCATTTGCAGAGCCCATGGCATGGGGGCAATTTGTTTTTCTACTGGTTTCTTATGCCAGCCTGACCGCCAGTTTTCTTCTGGATGATTTCAGCGTGGATTATGTGGCCCGTAATTCCAACTCGATGCTGCCCTGGTACTACAAGTTCACCGCCGTCTGGGGCTCTCATGAAGGCTCGGTGCTGTTATGGAGTCTGATTCTCAGTGGCTGGGGCTTTGCCGTCAGTCTGTTTTCCCGCCAGTTGCCACGGGATATGCTGGCACGGGTTCTGGGAGTTCTGGGTGTCGTCAGCGCAGGGTTCCTGCTTTTCATCGTCGTTACGTCCAGTCCCTTTGATCGCCTGTTGCCGGGCATGCCAGCCGACGGTGCCGATCTGAATCCGTTGTTGCAGGATGTTGGCCTGATCATCCATCCGCCGATGCTTTACATGGGCTATGTGGGTTTTTCAGTGGTCTTTGCTTTTGCCATCGCTGCGCTGATCGAAGGGCGTCTCGATGCGGCCTGGACGCGCTGGGTTCGGCCGTGGACCAACATTGCCTGGGCCTTTCTGACCCTCGGCATCGCTCTGGGTAGCTGGTGGGCCTACTATGAGCTGGGTTGGGGCGGCTGGTGGTTCTGGGATCCGGTGGAAAATGCATCGCTCCTGCCCTGGCTGAGCGGGACAGCGCTGATACATTCACTGGCGGTCACGGAAAAACGCGGCACGTTCAAGAGCTGGACGGCACTGCTGGCGATTTTCACGTTCTCACTCTCGTTACTGGGCACCTTCTTGGTGCGCTCAGGGGTACTGACCTCGGTTCATGCCTTTGCCAATGATCCATCTCGGGGGCTCTTCATTCTGGCGTTGCTGGGAATAACGGTCGGCGTCTCGCTTTTGATCTTTGCGCTACGGGCGCCGCGAATGAGCGCCAATGCGGGCTTTAGCTGGCTTTCCCGGGATGCTCTGTTGCTGATCAACAATATTTTGCTGGTCATCATGACGATCACGGTCCTGATGGGCACCCTGTACCCCTTGATCCTGGATGCACTCGGGCTGGGCAAGGTCAGTATCGGCGCGCCTTACTTTAATAGCCTGTTCGTGCCACTGACCGTCATGCTGTGTGCTTTTATGGGGCTGGGGCCGGTCTCACGCTGGAAGCAGATGCCCGGTCGGGAGCTGTTCCGGCGACTACTGGGGGCGGGCTTGGCCGCACTGGCGATTGCGATATCGATACCGTTTCTTTACAACGGCCAGTGGAATGTCGCCGTGGCGCTGGGGATGGTGGCGGCCCTGTGGGTAGTACTGGCGTTGGTGCGCGACCTGTTTGATAAAGTCCGCAATGCGTCCTCTGCGCTGTCCGGATTGCGTAAGTTGACCCCTTCATACTGGGGCATGGTGGTCGGCCACGTGGGCCTGGCCGTCACCATCGTGGGCGTGGTGATGGTGTCGAACTACGCCATGGAGCGTAATGTGCGGCTTGATATCGGTGAGCAGGTGAATCTGGGCGGGTACGATTTTACGCTGACCGAACTGGGCGAGCGTCGGGGGCCCAACTTCCTCGCCGATACGGCGACCATCGAGGTTGCCCGTGAAGGCCGGATTGTCACCACCCTGTACCCGGAGAAGCGCCTGTACATTGCCCGAGGGCAGCCGATGACCGATGTCGCACTCGACCCCGGCCTGTTGCGGGACCTTTACGTGGCCATGGGGGAGGAACTGGACGACGGCAGCTGGGCAATGCGCCTACAGGTCAAGCCATTTGTACGCTGGCTTTGGCTGGGTGCGCTGCTGATGGCCTCCGGGGGCGTGCTGGCCGTGGCAGACCGTCGCTACCGTCGCCGCCGTGCAGCCGCAGCTGACCGCGAATCGATGAGGCCGGCACGCGAGGTTCGCGCATGATGCGTCGCCTGTTGCTGCTGCTTCCGTTTGTGGTGTTCCTTGGCCTGGCCTTCTTTTTGTACCGGGGGCTTTCGCTGGATCCCAGTGCTCGCGAGTCAGCCCTGATAGGCCAGGCGTTTCCCGCGTTCACGCTCCCGACGCTGGAGGACCCTGATACCGAGGTGGATGAATCCCTGCTTCGCGGGCAGATATCTCTGGTCAATGTCTGGGCATCCTGGTGCCCGACCTGCAAGGAGGAAATGCCCCAGCTACTGGCGCTCTCCGAGCGCGGCATTCAGATGGTGGGCATCAACTATAAAGACGCCCGTGACCTGGGGCGACAGTTTCTCGAAGAGTTCGGAAAACCTTTCGAGGTCAACATCTTCGATCCTGCCGGTGACCTGGGTTTTGAAATTGGCGTGTATGGCGTGCCCGAAACCTTCCTGGTCGACGCAGACGGTATCGTTCGATACAAGCACGTTGGGTACATAACGCCCGCCCAGGTGGATGAAGTCATGATGGAGGTAGAGAAATGGCGCTAACCCTGAAGATCCGTTGCTGTGTGGTCATCGTGCTTTTGATGGCCTCGTTCCAGTCGATGGCGGATACGGCAATTGATGCGCGTCATTTCGAGGATCCGGTGATGGCGGAGCGTTATCGCGACCTTACGGCGTCATTGCGGTGCCCTAAATGTGATGCTCAAGCCATCGACAGCTCCGATTCGCCGGTGGCGGCGGACATGCGGGAGCGGGTAGCGCTGATGCTTCATGAGGGGCGTGCGGATAAGGAAATTCTTGATTTCATGGCTAATCGTTTTGGCGAGTTCGTTCTTTACAATCCGCGCCTTGACGGGCGCACGTGGCTGCTTTGGGCATTGCCGGCAGCGCTGGTAGCAGGAGGCGCCCTGGTTGTGATTGCCTTTGTCCGGGCACGCAGGCACCGGCGAGTGCGGCCGCTCTCCGAGGAGGAGCGTACCCGCCTGTCCTCTTTGATTCATCGTCATCGTGAGAGGTCGGAATGACTATGCTCTGGTTAAGTATCGGCACACTGTTGCTTATAGCGCTGTGGTTCCTGAGTCTACCGTTGCGAAGAGCAAGGGCGATCCATGACTGGCAGCAGCGGTTTGAGGCCGATGATCACGCTGAGGCGCAAAACCTGGCCGTCTATGAACGCCGGCTTTCAGCCCTGAAAAGCGCCCGCGATCGCGGCGAGATTGACGTCGCCCGTTTTGAAGAAGGCCGCCACGAGCTGGACCGCAATCTGCTGGAGGACACCGAGGCCCATCGCCGAATGCCTCTCAGGCGCCCCCTGTCAGGACGTTTGATGATTCCACTGGTGATAACGGCAGTCATGGCTGCCAGCATGATCGGCTATCGATGGCTGGGTGCCGATGGCGATCTGGCGCTGCATGCCGCCCAGCAGGACGTGCTCAACACGCCCGGTGCCTCAATGAAAACCCTGGTTGGTCGGCTCGAAGAGGAAGCCGGGACTCAGCCGGATAATCCCAAGGTCTGGTCCTTGCTGTTTCCGCTTTACCAGAAGATCGGTCAACCGGGTCAGGCGATTGACGCCCTGGAACGACTGATCGAACTGGAAGGCCGCAGAGTAGATCTTCTGGCCCAACTGGCTCAGATAAAATTCTTTGTGGCCGGGCGCAGCCTGACCGATGAAGTGCATGCGCTGATCGACGAAATACTCGACAAGGATCCACGTGAGCCAACGGCGCTGGGCATACTGGGGGTCGAGGCCTTTGACGACGGCCGCTATGAACAGGCGATCAATTACTGGCGCCGGGCATTGGCTGGCTTCGGCGATAACGAGTCCGCACAGGCCATGCGCAGCGGTATCGCTGTTGCCAGGCAACGATTGGAGGAGACAGCCAATGGAGCGGAACGTGTTACTGATTGAAACCCTAACGCACGTTCACACACGAAATCAGGGAAGCTTATGCTTCAGTATCCTCAAATAGACCCGGTAGCCATTGCACTGGGCCCACTGAAAATCCATTGGTACGGCCTGATGTACCTTGTCGGTTTTCTCGCGGCCTGGTGGCTGGGGCGTCGTCGGGCTCATCGACTCGGGTTGAACGCAGACGCTGTTGAAACATTGATTTTCTACTGTGCGATGGGCGTCATTCTGGGTGGCCGCGTCGGTTACGCGCTCTTCTACGGTTTTGACAAGCTGGCAGACAACCCGCTCTGGCTGCTCAAGATCTGGGAAGGGGGCATGAGTTTTCACGGCGGCTTGACCGGCGTCCTGATGGCAGCCTTGGTCTTCGCCCGCAAGCAGAACCTGCGGTTTTTCCAACTCACGGATTTTATAGCGCCACTGGTGCCAATTGGCCTGGGGGCGGGGCGCCTTGGCAACTTTATCAACCACGAGCTCCCGGGGCGGGTCAGCGACGTGCCCTGGGCCATGGTGTTCCCGAATATGGGGTCGGCGCCACGTCACCCGTCGTCATTGTACGAGTTTGCCCTGGAAGGTGTTGTGCTGTTTGTGGTGCTGTGGTGGTTCTCACGCCACCCTCGTCGGATGGGCGCAACGTCCGGCCTGTTCCTGTTGCTCTACGGAATTTTCCGTTTTGCGGTCGAGTTTGTTCGCCTCCCCGACCCGCAACTGGGGTTCATTGCCCTTGACTGGGTGACCATGGGGCAGTTGTTGACCTTGCCGATGATCCTTGGAGGCCTTGGGTTAGTCGCTTGGTCGAAAAGCCAACCGATCAATAACGTAAAGGTGGCGACGGGCGGATAAAGGTCGACTTCATTTATGCAATAACAAATTGAGAGAGTTTCAGAGTGGTCATGCTGGCGTTTTCTCCTCTGATATATCGGGATCTGTTTCATGCGAGCGATGTGGGCACGATGAAAGTCAATGAAATTGCAAACTTGGCGAAGGTCTCGCCGGACACCGTTCGGTTCTATAACCGTGAAGGACTGCTCCGGCCACGAAAAGACCCCCGGAACGGGTACTATGTGTATAGTTCGGATGACCTGCGGCGTTTACGGTTTGTTCGTGTGGCAAACAAGCTGGGATTCAACCTGCGTGAAGTCAAAGTCATGCTAAGTCATGGGACGGAGGGTGGCTTGGCAGGCAGCGACCTGAGGGAGCTATTCACAGACCGCCTTTGCAGACTGGAACAGGAGCTAACGGAGCTCAAGAGACTTCGTGACGACATGAAAGCTACAGTCCAGGTCTGGAGACAGATGCCTGATGGAGCCCCCAATGGCCAATCTGTCCAAGAATTGATTGCGAGGTGGAGCTAACCCGAAAAATTCATAAAAAAAGGCGAACCTTGCTCAACCCATTGATATAATGGGAGTTACGCCAATAACGCTTCGGAAGAAGCTAAACAAGGTTCGCCCATGTCCAATTCTATCCCAACTCAACTGCGCTTTCCTCCCTTTGCCGGCTTTACCGTAAGAGCCGATTTCGAGGGCGGGGCTTTGTCATCCGACTTTGGCCCCCTGCTGCTGCGAGCCAGGCGCGCCAGCTTCAGAGCATCGCGCCGATCGGTCTTGATTCGCTCCCCGGGCGCCTTCGGAATACGCGAGGGCGCCACCACCTGAGCATCATGGCCGCTGGCGAGCAATTGACGATACAGGCCGTAACCACAGGGACCGGCCTCATAGACAAACTGCAACAGGCCGCCGCCATAACGTCCACTGAGTCGTTGGATCTTGCGCTCCATGCGCTTGGGGGTATTAGCAATCTCGCCCTCGCAGACAGGCTCCTGCCGCCCAGGCTCAGCGATAGCAATCGCGATGGTCTCTTTGTGCACATCCAGGCCTACATAAGCGGCATAAGCCTCAGAAGCCGCCGGCTCGACAGCAGAAGCGGCGGTGTGAAATGAAACGGATTCAGCGTTAAACTCTGTCATGACCTGCCCTCCTCAATGTGGCTCTGTCTAAGGGTTGTTTACCCACTCCCCAACGATAACCCACGAACGTTGAGGGTGGGCAGGTCAAAACATCATGTCTAAATGCGTAACTAGACTCCTTGGTTCCTGGATGCCGCAGACGCTGTCAGCTCCAGTCGAGGATCACCCTGGGGTTTCGATCAGGTTTCTCCAGTCGTAAACAAAAGCGAACGTTCGAGTGAGGGATTTACGCCAGAGCCTACAAGCAAATCACAGCCATTTCATCCAGTATGATTGGCGGAGCAAATTGCAGATGCTGAATGATTACGTGGCAGAGATGACCATGCTCGGCTAAGCTCCTGTTTTATCGATTTAAGTGCAGCGTTATTGATGTTTCAAAGTCAGTAATAGTGACACAGTCAAATTTCTGCAATGATAAAGCGCGCTGCCTAATTGCTGTTATGTTTCTCTCAGAGCAGGCTCAAGTCCAAGGTGATCAACAAAGGGGATGAAGTCGCGATCCAAAAACAGCAGGGGCAACTCTTTCTCTATACAGAATGTCGCGATGATCACGTCGGCAGTTTTTCTGATCGTGATGCCTTTTTTTCGTAGTGCCCGATAGTTGTCGGCGCACTTAATTGCCATTTCTTTGCCAAACATTTCATACTGATCCAGAGTGAGCAGGCTTTGCTTGGTTTGGCGATATTGTTTGTCGTTGCGGATGCCTTGGAGGATTTCCAAAAATATGAGGTCTCCAATAGCAACCGAACCTTGAACTATCGAGGCATCCAGCAGATCAGTTTGCGGGTTGTCGACCCCATTGAAATAGTCGATCCAGACGCTGGTGTCTACCAGGATCATCGGGCAGCTCGCATTTCGCCCAAATCGCCTTCCCACTTGATCTTGCCACGTAACTTTCGAATTTCCTGCTGCTTGCTAAGCTGGACTAGAAGTCTAAGGCCTTGCTCGACGGCCTCTTTTTTGGTTTCGTAACCGGAGGCTTTGAGGGCTTCGGCCATTAACTGGTCGTCAATGACTATGTTAGTTCTCATGATGCACCTATGTGTATGCTTTTCGACTTTTATACACAATCTAGCATCTCAAGGAGAACATAACAATCGGCTGCACAGCGACCGATTTTCCGCCGCCTCCGCGGCTACAAACCGGCGCGTGAGCCGGGCGTTGTAAAGGAAATACCCGTCCATGAGAGATAGAGTAAGACTTAATCCGGGTGAAGAACTGAAACTCGAGGGCAGCAGAACTAAAGGACCTTTGGGTGAAACAGAAATCGACACATACTCCGTCATCAACAAGGCAGGAGAAGTCGTAGGTTCAGTTGTGCACTCCGATCACACAGCCATCAAAGGCTTTAAAAGAACGCAAACACTTGTCCAGAAAGATGCTGAAGGCAGTGTTTTGGTAGATAAGCGATGGTGATCTCAAATTTCGACCAGGTTTGGGCGACATGACCAATGGATATTGAATCTCTGACGCGCCTAACCCACAATCATGTCCAGCGAAGTAAACAAACGCTCACTTTAATTGCGGTAGAGAGGTAGAACAGGTGACTGAGCTGGTTAGTTATGAATTGAAAGATGGTGTAGCAACGATTGCCATCAGCAATGGCAAGGCCAACGCCCTGAGCCAGGAAGTGTTCGAGGGGCTCAACGCGGCGCTGGATCGGGCGGAGCAGGGCAAGGCGGTTGTGATTCTGACCGGCCAGCCAGGCGTGTTCTCTGCCGGGTACGACTTGAAAGAAATGCAGAAGGGGCCGAAAGAAGCAGCCGCGCTGGTAAAAACCGGCTCCAGCTTTACCCGGCGTCTGGCCGCATTCCCGTTGCCGATTATTGGTGCCTGTAGCGGCCATGCCATTGCCAAGGGCGCGTTCATTCTGCTGTCAGTGGATCACCGCATTGGTATTGAGGGGCCCTTCAAGCTTGGCTTGAACGAGGTGGCAATCGGCATGACCATGCACCACGCCGGGATTGAAATTGCCCGCCATCGACTGGCGCCCGCCCACTTTTACCGTTCGGTCGTGAACGCTGAGATATACAACCCGGAAGGGGCAGTAGAGGCGGGGTTCCTGGATGAGGTGGTTGCCCAGGACAAGCTGGTTGAGCGGGCCACCGAGCTGGCGCAGCATTTCAAAACCCTGAACATGCGCGCCCATCGTGAAACCAAGCTGAAGGCCAAAGCGGACTATCTGGCGCTGCTGGATCGTTGCATCGAGCAGGATGCCGAGCACCTTGGCCTGAACGGCTAGCTCACGTTTCCGAACTGAACTGCGGTGCTTCGCGGAAACGGAACAGTTTTGCCAGGATCACGTCAGGGAAAGACTGGATCCGGGTGTTGTAGATCATGGCGCTCTCGGTGTAGCTGTTTCGCAAGAGCGAAAGGTAGTTTTCCGTCTCTGCCATGATCGACATGAACTTCTGAATGTCCTCATTGTTCTTCAGGTCCGGATATCCCTCGATCCGGGCCTGGAGGGCATTGGTTACGTTCTGTTCAAACTGGATAAGCTTGTCGGCCTGGCCCTTCGAACTCATCTCGACAGGGTCCGCACTGCGTAGCTGGGCAATGGCTTTCAGCAGCTGTTTTTCGTGGGCCAGAGACGCCTTTACGATTTTCTCCAGGTTGGGCCACAGCTCATGGCGTTGCTGGAGAATGGTGTCGATATTGGCCGATGCCCGCAAAGCCCCTTGCCCCCGATCCAGGCCGGCAAAACCCAGGCAGTAGACGTTCACGAAGGTTTCGAGAAAGCGGACGGTGTAACGCCTGTCGCCCCGGCGCTCCGAATGGTACTGCGGGTATTCGATCTTCGCACCGTCTGGCTGGACGAGAACCTTTCCCTCGCTGTCCTCCAGCCAGAAAGGCGCTAGTTCTTCCCGATGCTCAATAACCCGCCATTTTTCGTTTTTTCCGGAACCCCGCTTTTCTTCAACCTTGTAGTCGAAGGCCACGCATTTCTCGTTTTTTAGTGGATCCCTGAGCGGGGGATGGTCTTCATCGACATCCACAATTGCCTTGAGCTCCGAGACGCCAAAACTGAGTCCCCGGGTGCTGCTGGTAGGTACCGCTTCGATCAGGCGCTTGAACTTGACGGTCCGGATCGACAACCACAAGAGCAACAGGGCAGCAATAATGCTGGCTGCGGCGAGTCGGCGGCTGGTCCAGGCGTGCTGGTATCGGCCCTCATACAAATCGGCGATGGCAGACCATTCCTGACGGAGCTTGTTGATGCCAAGCACCGAGAGCGTACCGGACACCGCAATGGCCATTACCAGAACATAGACCCAGAACCGGTGAACTTTGATCAACGGAAGGGACAGCGCGATACCCAGAGCCAGAAAGCCAGTTGCGATGGAAATGCGGATGGCTGCCTCGAAGAACCGGTCGCCACTGTCCACGGCCAGCGTGTTCCGGGAAACCATGGCCGGAAGGCTGAAGTCTTCGAGGCCATAAAAGGTAACTGCCCCGATTTCGCTGCTGTACTGGCCGATTACCCGCGCCGTGTGTCCGGGAATGAGCGCCCACTCCGAGTAGATTCTGCGGCCGGACTGATTGCGATAGGTTCGCTCCAGATTCCATTCGACCTCTTCCAGATCGCTGCCCGGAGCTACAATGACTGAGCCGGTCTGGTCCCTGAGCTGGAAGTCGCCGCCGCGGGCGCCGGAATCCAGGGTGCGGATACGCAGATCACCGTCGGAGTCGCGATATTCCTCCTCGAGTTTGTAGCGATAGTAGACCGCCTCGGTGTTGGAATAGGGCGTTTCGAGAGTTCCCAACTGATCCGTGACCTTGCCTGCGATCACATAGGGGCCTGTGGTCAAAGCGCCGACGGGCATTTCTGGTAGGCGTTCCAGTTGCCGTGCTTCGGTGAGCTGGCTGAGCCCGGTCGTCATCGCATATTAGCTGCCTGCCAGGCAGGCGACTGCGATAATGGCGGTGATAATCCGGCCGGGAATACTGGCGATATTGAAGCGCCCCATGGCGGGAGAGTCCTTGGTCTGCTGGCTTTCAGGGGCAAGAGTATAAAGTATCGGGCTTTGTCATTCCCCCGGCCTCACCCGAATTGGGATGGAACGCAAGTTGGCAATGATGGGTGGTTCCTATAACGTTAAAGGCTTTCCTTTCAGAATTCAGGAGCGCGTTGTGTCCCAGTCCGAGCAATTTGCCAGCGACAACTACAGCGGTGTGTGCCCGCAGGCCTGGAAAGCCATGGAGGCGGCCAACCGGATGGATGAACCAGCCTACGGCGAGGACAGCTGGACGCAAAAGGCGGCGGATGGCCTGAGGACGCTGTTCGATACCGACTGTGACGTTTACTTCGTGTTCAATGGCACTGCCGCCAATTCTCTGGCCCTGGCCTCGATCGGTCAGTCGTTTCACAGCGTGATCTGCCACGAGCTGGCCCATATTGAAACCGATGAATGCGGCGGCCCGGAGTACGCCTCCAACGGCGCCAAGCTGCTTCTGGGGCAGGGCGAGAACGGCAAGCTGACACCGGAGAGTATCGAGCACCTGGTAACCAAGCGGACCGATATTCACTACCCCAAGCCCAAGGCGCTCAGCCTGACCCAGGCCACAGAGGTCGGGACGGTCTATACACCCGAGGAGCTCAGGGTTATTCGGGCGGTCGCCGATCACCATAAGCTCAATATCCATATGGATGGCGCCCGCTTCGCCAATGCGGTGGCTGCGCTGGATGTACATCCGTCGGAAATTACCTGGAAAGCCGGTGTCGATGTTCTTTGTTTTTCCGGCACCAAGAACGGCCTGGCGCTTGGTGAGGCGGTGGTGTTCTTCAACAGGTCTCTGGCGGAGGACTTCGAGTGGCGGTGTAAGCAGGCCGGCCAGCTGGCCTCCAAGATGCGCTACATTTCTGCACCCTGGTGCGGGCTTCTCGAAGGCGATGTGTGGTTGGAGAATGCCCGCCATGCCAATGCCTGTGCCCAGCGTCTTGCCGAGGGGCTGGAAGGTCTTCCAGGTATCCAGCTACGCTACCCGAGACAGGTGAACGGTGTTTTCGTGGAGATGCCGGAGCCATTGCAGGCGGCACTGCGGGCCAAAGGCTGGCGCTTTTACAACTTTATCGGTGGCAGTGCCCGCTTGATGTGCTCCTGGGCAACGACCAATGAGCAGGTAGACCGCTTCCTGTCGGATGTTCGTGCCCTGGTTAGTTAAGATCTATCGATTCCGCGGCGAAGTCGTGGTATATCAGCAGCCCCAAAACCCCAATTTTTACGGAAACAGAAGACATGCCCAGAGCCAGTGAAATCAAAAAGAATTCCGCCGTTGAATATGATGGTCGGGTGTATTTTGTAAAGGACATCGAGCGTTCCGTGCCCCAGGGCCGGGCTGGCGGCAGTCTTTACCGCATGCGCATGTACGATGTGGTGACCAACCAGAAGCTGGACGAGACCTTCAAGGATTCGGACATGCTCAACCTGGCCGACCTTACCCGCCGGGAAGCCACCTTTTCCTACGCCGATGGCGATGAGTACGTGTTCATGGATACCGAGGACTTTACTCAGTACAGCCTGAACCGCGAGGCCATTGCCGAAGAGCTGCTGTTCATTTCCGAAGATACTCAGGGTGTCATGGTCATCCTGTTGAAGGATTCGCCGGTTTCGCTGGCTCTTCCGCCTACGGTGGAGCTGGTAATTGAGGAGACGGACCCGTCTGTAAAGGGTGGCTCTGCGACGGCTAGAACCAAGCCCGCCCGGTTTGCCACTGGCCTGGTTGTTCAGGTTCCCGAGCACATCTCCACCGGAGATCGTATCCGCATTAACGTGGAGGAGCGCAAGTTCCTGGGCCGCGCCTGAGTTAAAGTCGTTCCGAAGTAAGGACACCCTGTGAAGCCAATAGAAACAATAAAAGTGCTGGTCGCCAGCGTGATTGCTGTTGTGGTCATGGTGGGTATTGCCCGGTTTTCCTACACGCCGATGATCCCGGAAATGGTCGCGGCACTGGGGCTGAGCAAATCCGTTGTCGGCATGCTGGCAACCGTGAACTACGCAGGCTACCTGACCGGCGCAGTGCTGATTACCCGGATCAGCGATCTTGGTCTCAAGGTAAGGCTCTACCAGCTTGGCCTGGTGGTTGCCGTGGTTTCAACGGTTCTCATGGGGTACACCACCAATGTGTGGGTGTGGTCCATTCTGCGTTTTATCTCAGGTCTGAGCACCTCAGCGGGTATGTTGCTGGGTGCCGGTCTTTTGATGAGCTGGTTGATCAAGAACAACCAGAAGTCCGAGCTCGGCGTGTTCTTTTCCGGTATCGGGCTCGGGATTGTACTCACCGCTGTGGTGGCGGAGCTGATCAAGGATCCGTTCACCTGGGATCAGCAATGGGTGATTTACGGGCTGGTGGCCCTTGGGCTTCTGTTGCCCGCCTGGCGTTGGATGCCGGACTACCGGGCCTGTGCCTTGCCGAAAACAGGTGCGGCCAAGGCAGGTGACGAGCGAAGCCGGTTCATACGGATCCTCCAGCTGGCGTATTTCTGCGCCGGTGTGGGCTATGTGGTGACAGCCACCTTCCTCGTAGCAATTGCGGAATCCATGCCCGAGCTTCAGGGGCAGGGCTGGCTGGTCTGGCTGATTGCAGGTCTTGCTGCAACGCCGGCCTGCTGGCTGTGGGATGTGTTTTCCCGGCGTTGGGGCCAGTGGCTGGCGCTTTATCTGGCCTACACCCTGAACTCCGTGAGCATCCTGATGCTGATCGTGAACACCAGCTTCGCCAGCGTGATGCTCAGCTCCGTGATTTATGGCGCCAGCTTTATCGGTATCGTCAGCATGATGCTGGCAATGGTAGGGCGGGTTTTCCCCGAGAACCCTTCCCGGCCCATGAGCCGGTTGACCTTCAGCTACGGTATCGCCCAGATGATCGCACCCGCGGTGGTTGGCTATCTCGCGGATGTGGAAGGTAATTACACCAACGGCCTCTGGCTGACCCTGGTGGTGATGGCGTTAGGCGTTTTGATGCTTCACCTGGCAAGGCGGGCGCAGCAGCGTCAGGGCGAAGCCGCGACAGCGGGTTGAATTGATTCCGCAATCGAATGTCACTCGAAGAGGAAAGCAGATCATGCCAGGAAAGCCTTCAAAACCCGTATCAGCATCTGCGATTGAGAAGCACGTCTACAAGGTGTTTCCAAACGACATGAATTCCCACAATACCGTGTTCGGCGGCATGATCATGGCAAAATGCGACCGGCTGGCGCTGGTCGTGGCAGAGCGGCATTCCGCCCATGTTTGTGTGACGGCTGCCGTGGATTCAATCCATTTCAGGGCACCGGCGAAGGGTAACGATACGCTGCTGTTCAGCCTGTCGCTGAACCGGAGCTGGGGCTCGTCCATGGAAATCGGTGCCAGGGTAGAGGCCGAAAACAGTTACACCGGCGATACGCGGCACATTCTCTCGGCCTTTTTCACCTTTGTTGCTCTGGACGAGAATGACCGGCCGGTGGATGTCCCGGAAGTGATACCGGAAACGGACGAGCAACAGCGCCGGTACGACAATGCCGAGATTCGCCGGGAAGGGCGCCTGAAAACCCGGGAACAACTGGCATCCTCGTCCCGCTCGGCAACTGACTGAGCGGGTGCCTAGAGAACCTCTGGTTCTGTTGTCGGATCTGTCTGGATGGCAGTATCCCGCAATCCACCGAACCGCTTGTAAAACTTCTCACCCGGACCTGGAAGGGGGCCGGAGGCGTTTTCGAGGTTCTCGTCCAGCCACTGCTCGGCCCGCACATAGATTTGACGATACAGGTTCCGACACAGCTGTTTGGCGCTGCGGCCTTCCCAGTCACCGGGTAGCAGTTCATCGGGCAGCAGCGGGTCCCTCAGAAGAATTTTGCGGTACTCGTGGATCAGCAGGATCCGGAGTATCAGGCACTCCGCGGGGCTGAGAGTGTCCTCAGACTGGAGTTCACGCCACAGGGGCCGGAACTGGGTCAGGAAGCGTCGGTAGCGGCCGCCCAGTTCCTCAAGGTTCCAGCTTTCGCGAACCTGCAGTCTCAGGGCTCTTGGGCTCTTCTGCTCCATGGGCATGGTCTGCATCACGATGGTGTCTTCGAGAGCACCCCATTCCTGAAGCATTGGAATCAGTTCGCTGCGAGTGAAGCGTGGGTGTTCCATCAGCCCGGGTGCCATGCTGCCAAAACTGAGCCACTTGAGTTCCTCCCGGACTTTTTGCCTGAGTTCCGGGGAAAGCTGGTTCAGGTAGACCAGGCACCAGCTTCCACTCCATTCTTCGGCGCCCAGGTTATAGACGTGCTGAAAAGCCTGCTCGAACCGCCGCAGGCCCGGGCCGGTGAGGCTGTAATAACTGCAACGGCCCACCTTTTCGGTCTGCAGCCAGGATTCCTGAACCAGACGATACACCGAGGTGCGAACCAGTCGCTGGCTGATGCCCATGGGCTCTACCAGTTTCATCAGGCTTCCCAGCCAGACATTGCCGCCGCGGGGAACGATGGCATCGCCATAGATGGTGATGATGAGTGAGCCGGCCCGAAGGGGTCGCTTTTTCTGGAAGTTCTTGACGAGCAGTTCTAGCTGGCTTTTTGCAGTCATGGCCTGAGTTCGCAAATAAGAATCAATGAAACACGTTGTACGTATTATGCGGTTCTTACGTGTCAGGTAAAGGTTTGTCTTTCGATCAGCGGTGCTGGCGTGTTCTGCCAGTGTCGGCTTTACTGACAGAGCCGCGTTGGCACTCCCGGAAATCAGTTGACACGAGCGTTATGATACAATAACTTCATTTGATATTCGTCAATGGTATCGAATCATACCGGGAGCGAAGAAACAAAAACTCAAGCCCCTGCAAAAAACGGGAGAACAAAAACAATGTTTAAAACAGTGATTCGTCGCGCAGGCAAATGCGCAGCCGTTGCAGCCGCCGGTCTCATGATGATGAGCGCTCAGGCAGCTGAACCCATCAAGATCGGTTCGTTCCTGTCAGTGACAGGCCCGGCATCGTTCCTTGGTGATCCCGAGCTGAAAACGCTCGAGATGTACGTTGAAAAAATTAATGAAGAAGGTGGTGTCCTTGGTCGTCAACTGGAGCTGATCCACTATGACGACGTTGGCAACGCTTCCTCTGCCCGTAACTTTGCCAGTCGCCTGATCCGCTCGGACCAGGTTGATATCATCGTTGGCGGCAGTACTACCGGCGCTACCATGGCGGCGGTACCGCTGATTGAGCAGGCAGAAGTGCCGTTCATCTCCCTGGCCGGTGCTGTGGTTATCACCAACCCGGTCAAAAAGTGGGTATTCAAGACTCCTCAAACCGACCGCATGGCGGCAGAGCGTATTCTGACCGACATGAAGGATCGCGGCATTACCAAGTTTGGTCTGATTTCCGGTACCGGTGGTTTCGGAAGCTCGGGTCGTACCCAGACTCTGGAAGTGGCCGAAGCGATGGGAATGGAGGTTGTAGCCGACGTTACCTACAGCGGATCTGATACAGACATGACCGCCCAGCTGACCAATATCCGTAACACAAGTGGTGTGGAAGCGGTGCTGAACTTCGGTTTCGGTCAGGGCCCGGCCATCGTAACCCGCAACTATGCTCAGTTGGGCATGGAACTCCCGTTCTATCAGTCCCACGGTGTTGCATCCGACAGCTTCCTCGAGCTCGCCGGTTCGTCTGCAGAAGGCCTTCGCCTGCCAGCGTCTCCGCTGCTGGTGCCGGATTCCCTGCCGAACGACGATCCCCAGAAAGAAGTGGTTCAGAACTACAAGGCTGAATACGAAGCCCGTTGGGATTCCAAGGTGTCCACCTTCGGTGCCTACGCCTACGATGGCCTGATGCTGGCGGTCCGCGCTATGGAAGAAGCCGGCTCGACCGATCCGGAAGCCGTTCGTAACGCACTGGAGAATATCCAGGGCTATGTCGGCGTAACCGGTGTATTCAACATGTCACCGGAAGACCACAACGGCCTTGATCCAGACTCCTTCCGCATTCTGGAAGTCCAGAATGGCGAATGGAAACTGATCGACTGATACCCCTTTAACCTGTCTCGCGGCTGGCGACGACCCCTATTCAGGGTAAGTCGCCAGCCGATGTTCGACCGGAACCACCGCTATGCTCGCAGAATTCTTACAGTACCTGTTCACCGGGATTACTATCGGTGCGACTTACGCCCTGATAGCCCTCGGCTTTACCCTCATCTACAACGCCAGTCACGTCATCAACTTCGCCCAGGGCGAGTTTCTGATGATTGGAGGCATGGCTACGGTTTCGCTTACGGCCATGGGCGTGCCCATGATCCTGGCAGTCGTGTTGGCGGTCATTCTGGCCGGTATTCTTGGCGTCGCCCTGCAGCGGTTCGCGATTGCACCTGCCAAGCAGGCCGATGTTGTTACCCTGATCATTATCACCATCGGTGCGTCGATCTTTATCCGTGGTATTGCCCAGGTTGTCTGGGGCAAGGAATACCACGTGATGCAGAATTTCAGCACAGACCAGCCTATTGAAGTTTTCGGAGCGGTATTGAATAGCCAGAGCCTCTGGGTTCTCGGTATTGGCGCGATCCTGGTGGTCGGCCTGGTGCTGTTCTTTACCAAGACACTGATTGGCAAGGCTATCCTGGCGACATCCATGAACAAGGAGGCTGCGCGCCTTGTCGGTATCCGGACTCAGATGGTTCTGATGCTGGCATTCATGGTTTCGGCATTACTGGGCTCTGTGGCCGGTATTGTTGTTGCCCCGATCACGTTCACGTCCTACGACATCGGTATCATTCTCGGACTGAAAGGCTTTGTGGCGGCTGCCATTGGCGGCCTGGGTAGCGGCGTTGGCGCGGTGGTTGGTGGTCTCTCGCTGGGCATCGTTGAGGCCATGGCGGCCGGCTACATTTCATCGGACTACAAGGATGCCGTGGCATTCTCCATGATCCTGCTGGTGCTGTTCTTCATGCCCCGCGGATTGTTCGGTGCCAAGGTAGTGGAGCGCGTCTGATGTTGAACACGTTTATGCAGTCGCGTCTCCGGGGGCTGATTGTTCTCGCCCTGATTCTCATCATTCTTCCCGCTTTTCTCGGCAACCCGTTCCATTATGAGCTGGTTACCCAGATGGCGATCATTGCTGCCACGGTGGTTGGCCTTAATCTCCTGGTGGGTTTTGCTGGCCAGATCAGTCTTGGCCACGCTGGCTTCTTCGGTCTTGGCGCCTACTTTACCGGCATCGCGACCGGCACCTACGGCTGGCCTTCAGTGCCCGCGTTGGTGGTCGGAGCAATTGTTGTGGGCTTTATTGCCTGGATTGTCGGGCGACCGATTCTGCGCCTGAAGGGCCACTATCTGTCCATGGCGACCCTCGCCGTTGGTTTTATTATTGCCATCATCCTGAACAACGAGCGTGCACTGACCGGCGGGCCAGACGGTATGCCGGTGCCGGCCTTCGAAATATTTGGCTGGGAGCTGAGCGCGTTTGGTCGCTATTCGCTGTTCGGTATCACGATCGAAGGCTTCCAGGCCTGGTATATCTTCGCCAGCGTGGTGCTTCTGGTAGCGGTGTGGTTTGCCCTGAACCTGATTGAATCGCCGATTGGCCGGGCGCTGCGTTCGGTTCACGGCTCGGAAGTGGCTGCCAGCGTTGTCGGTGTGAACACCGCGAAATACAAAAGCCTGGTGTTCGTGATCTCGGCGATCTACGCCAGCCTGATGGGCAGTCTTTATGCCCACTTCCAGGGCTTCATTACGCCTGCGGTAGCAAGCTTCGAATTCTCCATCCTGTTCATCACCATGGTTGTTCTGGGTGGTATGGGCTCGACCTTCGGTGTCATTCTTGGCGCCGTGGTGCTGAAGCTTTTGCCCCAGGTTCTGGCAGATTTCCAGGAGCTGGAACATGTCATGTTCGGCCTGATCCTGATGCTCACCATGATTTTTATGCCAAAAGGGCTGTTGCCCACACTGACCGCGTTTGTTTCCAAGAAAATGCGCAAGAAAGCGGGAGGTGAGGCATGACAGCACTGGTCGAAGTAAAGGGGCTGGATAAAGCCTTTGGTGGTGTCCATGCGGTGGAAGGCGTCAGCTTTTCGGTTGAAGCCGGACAGGTCTATTCTGTTATCGGCCCCAATGGTGCCGGCAAGACAACGCTGTTTAACCTGATCACAGGGCTCTATACGCCGACCAAAGGCGAGATCCTGCTGAACGGTGAGAGCACCGCCAAGCTGGAGCCCAATGAGCTGGCAGAGCGGGGCATGTGCCGCACGTTCCAGCAGATGCAGATCTGCATGAACATGACCGCCATCGAAAACGTGATGCTGGGTCGGCATCTGCAGCTCAAAAGCAGCCTGTTTACGACCCTGTTCCGTTTGCCTTCTTTGCGCCGCAACGAGGCCGCGGCCCGTAAGCGCGCCGCCGAGCTGATGGAGTATGTGGGATGCGGTGACTACCTGGATGCCGAAGCATCGGCGATGTCCTATGGTGCGCTGAAGCGCCTGGAGATTGCCCGGGCATTGGCCGCTGAACCAAAGGTAATCCTCCTGGACGAGCCCGCCGCCGGTTTGAACGCGGTTGAAACCGCTGCCCTGGAGGATCTGATCCGGAAAATTGCGGATCAGGGCACCACCGTTATGCTGGTTGAGCACGACATGAAGCTGGTTATGGGTATATCCGACCGGTTGCTGGTGCTTAACTACGGCCGTGTTCTGGCAGAGGGAACCCCTGAGGAAATCCGCCAGAACCCGGATGTTATCGCCGCCTATCTGGGTGGCTGAGCAAGGAGACATTTCACATGAGCGAGCAAAACACTGAAATGGCGCCTGCCCAGTCACGCAGTGAGCAGGCCGTACGGATTATTGTTCATGAACACCAGGCACTGTGGCGGATTCTGGATCTGCTGGACCAGCTGCTTAGTGATATGAACCTCAACGATCAGCGCCCGGATGAGCGGCTGCTGAAGACCATTTTTGATTACATTCAGCACTTCTCCCAGCGGGTGCATAGCACCCCCACGGACATTGAGCTGTACAAACGGCTCAGCGAGAAGTCCCCTGAGACGGCGCCTCTTCTTGAGAAGCTGGCGAAGGGCTATGTCATCGGTCATGAAAAGCTGGTGGAGTTGCGCCGGCTCCTGGCCGAGTGCGAGGAAGGCTGGCCGGAAGGTCGCGAGGAATTCAGTCACGCCCTGGCGCGTTTCACGGAGGCCCTGCGCAAGCACATCCGCAAGGAAGAGGGCGTGGTTATTCCTCGGGCCCGGAAACTGCTGACGGAAGAAGACTGGCAGCAGATTATTGAAGCCCGGGACGTGGAAAACGATCCGCTGTTCGGTGAGCGCGTCCGGGAAGAGTTCCGGGAACTGCGGCACCAGATTGTCAGTTATACCCCCGAGAAATTCGGTGGTCTCGGCCTGAAGCACGCAGACCGGGTGACTGCGCCTCATGCCAAAGAAGAGATGCTGTCCATCAAGGGGCTGGTTACTTCCTACGGTCAGATCGAAGTTCTGCATGATGTGGATATCCATATCAACAGCGGTGAGATCGTGTCACTGGTAGGCGCCAACGGTGCCGGCAAATCCACCCTGCTGATGACCATTTCCGGTTTGCAGCCCACTGACCGGGGTGCCATAACCTTCGAAGGCAAGGATCTTTCCAAGATCAGCGCCGATCAGCGGGTGGCTAATGGCATTGTCCAGGTGCCCGAGGGCCGGCAGGTGTTCAAGGACCTCAGTGTGCACGACAACCTGCTGTTGGGCGCCTATACCCGGGGCAAAACGCCCGAGGTAATGGACGACCTGGAACGGATGTACACCAAGTTCCCGATTCTGCGTCAGAAGCGCCATAACCTGGCGGGTGAGCTCTCCGGTGGCCAGCAGCAGATGCTGGCAATGGGCCGGGCCCTGATGGCCAAGCCCAGGCTGCTGCTTATGGACGAGCCAAGTATGGGTCTGGCCCCGTTGATCATCGAAGAGATCTTCAACATCGTCAAAGAACTGAAGGAAGAGGGCATTACCATCTTCCTGGTAGAGCAGAACGCCTCTCAGGCATTGGCACTGGCTGATCGCGGCTATGTGCTGGAGACCGGCAAGGTGGTGATTGAAGGGACCGGCCGTGAACTGCTCAGCAATGAGAAGGTTCGTGAGGCCTACCTGGGCATGTAATCGCCCGGAACTTTCCTTGCGCCAATAAAAGGGGGACAGGTCTTGCGACCTGTCCCCCTTTTATTTGCCTGACGCTTTCTCCCTGGGGTCCAAGACAGGGAGAAAGCAGGGAAGCCCGGTGTTACTCGGGCTTCTTGGCAACCAGTGTCAGGATGTCGTAGCTCGCAACCATCTCGTCGTTCTGGTTGTGAACCTGAACATCCCAGACCACAACACCCTGGGGGTGTCCGTCCGGAGATGTCCGACCCTGATCGATCTTGCGCTTGCAGGTCAGGCGCGCCCGGATTGTGTCACCCGGGGCAACCGGCTCAATGAAACGCAGGGTGTCCAGACCGTAGTTCGCCAGCACCGGACCTTCACCCGGATAGACGAACAGGCCGGCCGCAGCGGAAAGCACGAAGTAGCCGTGAGCAATGCGCTTGCCGAACTGGGAGTCCCGCGCCGCGATTTCATCGAAGTGCATATAGAAGTGATCACCGGACAGGCAACCAAAGTTGACGATGTCGGCTTCGGTGACGGTGCGTCGATGCGTCAGCAGAGACTCGTTGATCTGCAGGTCTTCGAAGTGGCGACGGAACGGATGCACGTCGGTTTCGATCAGATCAGCACCGCGTACGTACTCGCGGGTAACCGCAGCCAGCATGCTCGGAGAGCCCTGGATTGCGGTGCGCTGCAGGTAGTGGTGAACCGCACGGATACCGCCCAGTTCCTCACCACCACCGGCGCGACCGGGGCCGCCATGCTTCAGCATGGGCAGAGGAGAACCGTGGCCTGTGGATTCTTTTGCGGCTTCGGCATCCAGCAGGTGCAGGCGGCCATGGAACGCGGCCAGCAGCGGGGCGACCCTGCCAGCAATGGCAGGGTCCCGGGTGGTCAGGGTAGTGACCAGGGAACCACGGCCTTTCGAGCAAAGTTCAACGGCGTCTTCAACGGTGTCGTAAGGAATGACGGTAGCAACCGGGCCGAATGCCTCGATATCGTGGGCACCACAGCCGCTTTCCGGGTTCCGGCACAGCAGCAGGTGCGGCTCGATGAACGCGCCCTTCTCGGTGCCATCGCCGGTAGCCTTGAAGTTGCCTTCGCCACCCACAACCAGCTCACTGGTCTTGAGCAATTCCTGGATGTTGGCTTTCACATCCTCCAGCTGGTCGATGGAGGCCAGTGCACCCATGCGGACGCCTTCGACAGAGGGATCACCCACGGTGATCTTGGAAAGCTGCTCTTTCAGCTTGTCGCAGACCGCGTTTACCTGATCTTTCGGAACGAAGATACGACGAATGGCGGTACATTTCTGACCGGCCTTGGCGGTCATCTCGCGCCGGATTTCCTTTACGAAGACGTCGAATTCTTCGTGCTCCGGGGTCACGTCCGGCGCCAGAATGGCACTGTTCAGTGAATCGGCCTCGGCGTTGAACGGAATCGAACGATTGATGATGTTCGGGTGGTTCCTGAGCTTCCGTGCCGTTGCGGCCGAGCCTGTGAAGGTCACCACATCCTGCTCTTCCAGATGGTCAAACAGGTCGCCGGTGCTGCCAATGATCAACTGCAGGCTGCCTTCCGGAAGCGCGCCGGATTCCTGCATCAGGCGGACGGCGAGTTCGGTCACGTAGCAGGTTGAGGTGGCCGGCTTCACGATGGACGGCATGCCTGCCAGGAAGGTGGGTGCAAACTTTTCGAGCATGCCCCATACCGGGAAGTTGTAGGCGTCAATGTGAACCGCAACGCCGCCGCGGGGCACCAGGATATGGGTGCCTGCAAAGTGGTTGTTCTTGCCCAGCGGAGTCACCGGGCCTTCGTGAACCACGTTGCCCGAGGGAAGTTCGCGGCGGCCCATGCTGGCGTAGGAAAACAGCGTACCGAAACCACCGTCGATATCGATGCCGTTGTCGCCCTTGGTGGAACCGGTATGCATCGACAGGGCGTAGAGTTCTTTTTTGTGCTCCTGGAGGTACAGGGCCATGGCCTTCAGGGCCAGGGCGCGCTCCTGGAAATCCATCGCCATGAGGTTTTTGCCGCCAACCCTGCGGCCATACTCAACAGCGTTCTTGAAATCGAGGGTGTCGTCGTGGGTATGGGCGACGATCTCGCCGTTAACGGCGCTTGGCAGAGCCTTGGCGGGCTTTTCGCCGACCCACTGGCCGGCAATGAAACTTTTCAGGACTGACATGGGAAACTCCATTCGTTTCTGAAACGCGAAGGCAAGCCCCGTTGCTGCGGGACTTGCCTTGCTCTTGTCTTGTTTTGGGGGCGGAAACTACATTTCGTCGTAGTCCAGAACCACCTTGTCGCTGATCGGGTAGCACTGGCAGGAAAGCACGTAACCGGCTTCCACCTCGTAGTCTTCCAGAGCAAAGTTCTGGTCCATCTCTACCTCGCCTTCCACGACCTTGGCTCGGCATGTGGAGCAGACGCCAGCCTTGCAGGAATAGGGCAGGTCCGCGCCTTCTTCGTTGCCGGCATCCAGAATGCTCTTGGTGTCGCGCACCAGCGGGAAAGTCAGCGAGCGGCCATCAGCGATCACCGTTACTTCACTGATTGACTGGGGATCGACGTGTGCCGGATCCCGGTCTTTCCGGGCCTGGGGAACCCCACCAGCCGGGGTAAACAGTTCGAAGTGGATCCTGCTCTTTTCCATGCCGTGGTTCCGCAGTGAGTCGCGCACGGTCTCGGTCATCATCTGCGGGCCGCAGATAAAGGCCGCCGTGAGCTCCTTGGCATTGATCCAGTGATCGAACAGCTTGTCGCACTTCTCGTGGTCGATACGACCGTTGTAAAGGTCTATGTCCTGTTCTTCACGGGTGAAGATGTACACCAGGTTAAGGCGGGACATGTACTCGTTTTTCAGGTCCTGCAGCTCGTCACGGAACATGGTGCTGCTGGTGGCCTTGTTACCGTAGAACAGGGTGACCTCGCTCTTGGGCTCGGTTTCCAGGGTGGTCTTCACGATCGAGAGGATCGGAGTAATACCACTGCCGGCCGCAACGGCCAGGTAATTGCCTTCACGTTCCGGGTCCAGATCAATGGAGAAATGGCCCTGCGGCGGCATGACTTCCAGAGTCTGGCCGGGCTTGAGTTGCTCGTTGGCAAAGGTGGAGAAGCGACCGCCCGGAACCTGTTTGACGGCGATGCGAAGCTCCTGGTCGTTGACACTACGGCAGATCGAGTAGGAGCGGCGAACTTCCTCGCCATCCAGCTTGGTGCGCACGATCAGGTGCTGGCCCTGCTGGTAGTGAAACTTGTCTGCCAGATCTTCCGGCACGTCAAAAGCAAGTGATACGGCGTTTCTTGTTTCAGGTCTGACCTCTTTGAGGGTCAGTGAGTAAAATTTGTTCATGATCGTATCGGCTCTAGATGCATTTGAAGTAGTCGAAGGGCTCGAGGCATTCCTTGCAACGATAAAGGGCTTTGCAGGCGGTGGATCCGAACTCGCTGACCCGTTCGGTGTCTTTGCTGCCGCAATGAGGGCAGGCAATGACTTCCGGTTCTCCGAGCAGGCTCATTTTGCTGGAGCTGCCCTCGGGTGGCGCGATACCGAACGCCCGAAGCTTTTCTTTGCCTTCGTCTGTGATCCAGTCGGTGGTCCAGGCAGGGGTCAGCACCTGTTTGATTTTCGGATCGCGGAAGCCAGCAGCGCGCAGCGCCTCGGCGATCAGCTCCTCAATCAGTTCGGTTGCCGGGCACCCGGAGTAGGTCGGGGTCACGTCAATGGACAGTTCTTTACCGTCCCAGTGAACCGCCCGGACAATGCCGAGCTCCACGACACTGACTGCCGGCACTTCAGGGTCTTTGACCTCTTCAAGAAGTGCCCAGATGTCGTCCTCTGTCAGCAGATCGGGGCGGGCGTTGGCCGGCACCCGATCACTGGCAATCAGAATGTCGACAGCTGACCGGCTGTCTGAATCACCATGTTGTGGCATCGGGATAGGCCCTCTGCAGGAACTGCATTTCTGCCAGGATGAAACCGAGGTGTTCGGTGTGCTCGCCGTGCTTGCCACCCATGTACATCCAGGCGTCTTCCGCGCCAGGAGTCAGGGTTGCCTGGGTGAGCACCTCGTTGACCATGCCGCGCCAGTCTTTGGCCAGCTGGTCAGTATCCGGGCCAATGCCCGCCTCGGCCATCACACGATCGGTGTCGTCCGGCGTGATAAGCTCGCCGGTAAAACGCCAGAGGATGTCGACGGCGTCCTGCATGCGGCGGTGGCTTTCTTCAGTGCCATCACCAAAACGCTTCACCCACTCCGAGGAGCGGCGCAGGTGGTAGGTCACCTCTTTCAGCGCCTTGGCAGCGATGCCGGCAATGCGCTCGTCGCTGGATTCGGTCAGGCTCTTGAGCGTGAAGTAGTGGTACACGTCGAAGAAGAACTGACGACCCATGGTGACGGCGTAATCCTCGTTGGGCTGCTCGGTCATCAGCAGGTTGCGATACTCGTGAGCGTCCCGGCGGAAGGCCAGCTTGTCAGCATCGCGGCCATCGTCGATCAGCTCGGCTGCATACTCGTACCAGTTGCGAGCCTGGCCGACGAGGTCGAGGGCAACGTTCATCAGTGCCATCTCTTCCTCAAGCGCCGGGGCCTTGCCACACAGCTCGCAAAGGCGCTGGCCGAGGATCATGTCGGAATCTGCCAGGCGCAGCAGGTATTCCTTTAATGCTTCTGTTTGTGTCATGGGTACCGCTCCTTACATGTGTCCGACTTCATCGGGCAGCTTGTAGAAGGAAGCGTGCCGGTAAACCTTGTCTTCCGACGGATCGAAAAGCACTTCCTTCTCGTCGGACGCGGACGCCGTGATCGCGTCGGAGGGAACCACCCAGATGCTTACGCCTTCGTTACGGCGTGTGTAAAGGTCACGGGCGTTTTCCATGGCCATCTCGGCGTCTGCGGCATGCACGCTGCCCACGTGTTTGTGGTTCAGGCCGTGCTTGGACCGTACAAAGACTTCGTAAAGGCGCCATTCAGACATGTTGTATTCCTCCGGTATCAGGCGGCTTGTGCGCGCTGTTTTTGTTTTTCGGCGTAGGCGACGGCCGCTTCACGGACCCAGGCACCTTCGTCAATAGCGTTCTTGCGAGTCTTGATGCGCTCGCGGTTGCAGGGACCGTTGCCCTTGAGGACGTCGTAGAACTCCTGCCAGTTGATTTCGCCGAAATCGTAATGGCCGGTTTCTTCGTTCCACTTCAGGTCCGGATCCGGTGCAGTGCAGCCAAGGAATTCGAGCTGCGGCACGGTCTGGTCAATAAACATCTGGCGCAGTTCGTCGTTGCTCTTGCGCTTGATCTTCCAGGCCATGGACTGCTGGGAGTTCGGGGACTCGTCGTCATGCGGTCCGAACATCATCAGTGCCGGCCACCACAGACGGTTAATGGCGTCCTGCACCATGGCTTTCTGTTCCTCGGTGCCTTCGCGCATCATGTCCAGCAGGATCTGGTAACCCTGACGCTGGTGGAAGCTTTCTTCCTTGCAGATGCGGATCATGGCGCGGGAATAGGGGCCATAGGAGGTACGCTGCAGCACCACCTGATTAACGATGGCGGCGCCGTCTACCAGCCAGCCAACGGCACCCATGTCCGCCCAGTTCAGGGTCGGGTAGTTGAAGATGCTGGAATACTTGGCTTTTCCCTGGTGCAGCTTTTCGATTTCTTCGTCACGGTCAGCACCCAGGGTTTCCATGGCGCTGTACAGGTACAGGCCGTGGCCCGCTTCGTCCTGAATCTTGGCCATCAGCTGGAGCTTACGCTTGAGCGTAGGCGCGCGGGTAACCCAGTTGCCTTCCGGCAGCATGCCGACCACTTCGGAGTGGGCGTGCTGGGAAATCTGGCGAATCAGGGTCTTCCGGTAGCCTTCCGGCATCCAGTTTTTGGGTTCGATTTTGGTTTCGGCGTCGACCTTTTCCTGAAAGTCGCGCTCTTCGGGCGACATCTCTTCTTTGGTCTTAAGGCGCTTGGCGCCGGTTTCAACGAGCTGGGCGTACATAAACAAATACCTCCGGATCGGGCTTGTTGTTCTGTTGTCCGTGAACAGAGAACCCTCAATAACAACTGAGGGTCAATGACTCCATATTATATGATACTGAATAAATATCAAGAACAGTCTTTGTGTGTCATGTTATATCTAAAAGCTTCCTTATGAGATCTTATAGTGCTGATTTGCATAATAAAAAAAGTGATACGTGAGCAAATGCTATTGAGATCAGCAAACGGAAAGCAATTTTAAATCGGTGATTGCGGGGCCTGGTGGTGGGAAAAGCAGCGAGAGTCAGCGGCATCCGCTGCGTGCTGACTCTCTGCTGGTCGGTCGGATTTACTGGTTACGGCGATCAAATACGCGCTTGGCCTTGCCTTCCGAGCGTGCCAGACGGTTGGTTTCCACCACCTCGACACGGGTGCTGATGCCGATGTAGGACTTGATGTGGTGCGCCAGTTCCTTGGCCGCCGCAGCACGACTCTCGGGGGTGTCGGTTACGCCGGGTTTCAGTTCGGTCCGGATATCCACGCAGTCCAGGTTGCCTTCCTTGTAAACCTCGATCTCGTAGTGCGGTGCCAGAGCCTCGCACTTGAGCACCTGCTCCTCGATCTGGCTCGGGAACACGTTGACGCCGCGAATGATCAGCATGTCGTCGCTGCGGCCGGTAATTTTGTCAATCCGGCGCATCGGGCGCGCTGTACCCGGAAGCAGGCGGGTGAGGTCTCGGGTGCGGTAACGCAGAATCGGCAGGGCCACCTTGGTCAATGACGTGAAGACCAGCTCACCGTATTCACCATCAGGCAGCACTTCACCGGTTTCCGGGTTGATGATTTCCGGATAGAAGTGATCCTCCCAGATGGTCGGGCCGTCTTTGGTTTCAATACATTCCATGCCCACGCCCGGCCCCATGACTTCCGACAGACCATAGATATCAAGAGCCTCGATGCCGAGGCGCTCCTCGATCTCGGATCGCATGGCGTTGGTCCAGGGCTCCGCGCCGAAGATGCCCAGGCGCAGCGGCAGCTTGTGGGGATCGATGCCCTGCCGTTCCATCTCGTCGGCGATGTTCAGCATGTAGGACGGTGTGACCATGATGATGTCCGGCTCGAAGTCCTTGATCAGCTGGACCTGCTTCTCGGTCTGGCCTCCCGACATGGGGATAACGGTACATCCCAGGCGCTCGGCACCGTAGTGGGCGCCAAGACCACCAGTGAACAGGCCGTAGCCGTAGGCCACATGGACCTTGTCGCCACGGGAGCCGCCACCGGCCCGGATGGAGCGAGCCACAATGTCGGCCCAGGTGTGAATGTCACTCTGGGTGTAGCCCACAACGGTGGGTTTGCCGGTGGTACCACTGGACGCATGAACCCGGACCACGTCGGACATCGGCGTAGCGAACATGCCAAACGGATAGTTGTCGCGCAGATCCGCCTTGGTGGTGAACGGAACCTTGGCCAGATCATCCAGGGAGTTGATGTCCATTGGCTTCAGGCCAATATCATCGAACGCTTTGCGATAGAAAGGCACGTTGGTATAGGCATGGACAACACTCCAGCGCAGGCGCTGCAGCTGTTCGTGACGCAGCTCATCGATGCTGGCGGTTTCCATGCGGTCAAGTTTGCCAAGTTTTTGCAGTGGTAAGGTCATGGTTCTGTCCTGCGTTGTTCTTGTCGAGTAATGGTCTTTATTCTGTTCCGGTCGGTGGCCTCAGGCCACCGAATCCGTCCGTTCAATAATCAGCGCGATCCCCTGGCCAACGCCGATGCACATGGTGCACAGGGCATACTGGGCCTTTTGGCCCGCGGCATGGCGGCGCTCCAGTTCGTTCAGGGCAGTGGTCACCAGCCGGGCACCGCTCATGCCCAGAGGGTGGCCCAGGGCGATGGCGCCACCGTTCGGGTTCACGTGCTCGGCGTCATCTGGCAGACCCAGGTCCCGGGTTACGGCGAGGGCCTGGGCTGCGAAGGCTTCATTCAGCTCAATCACATCCATATCGGCCAGCTCCAGGCCGGCCGTGGCCAGAACCTTGCGGGTCGCCGGTGCCGGGCCAAAGCCCATGATCCGTGGCTCCACACCGGCAGTTGACATGGCAACAATCCGGGCACGGGGCTTGAGGTTGTAATGTTTGAGGGCGTCAGCTCCGGCCAGCAGCAGGGCACAGGCCCCGTCATTGACACCGGACGCATTGCCCGCAGTGACCGTACCGCCTTCACGGAACGGGGTCGGCAGCGAGGCCAGCTTTTCAAGGCTGGTTTCACGGGGGTGCTCATCGGTATCCACCACCAGCGGGTCCTGCTTGCGACGGGGAATGGTCACCGGTGTGATTTCAGCGGCCAGGCGGCCTTCTTTCTGCGCTGCCGCGGTGCGTTGCTGACTGCGCAGGGCAAACGCATCCTGGTCTTCCCGGGAGACGTTGAAATCCGCTGCCACGTTCTCGGCCGTCTCGGGCATGGAATCAATGCCGTACTGCTTTTTCAGTACCGGGTTTACAAAGCGCCAGCCGATGGTGGTGTCAAAAATCTCCGCCTTGCGGCTGAATGCAGACTCGGCCTTGCCCATAACGAAGGGCGCCCGTGACATGGATTCGACGCCGCCGGCAATCATCAGCTGGGTCTCTCCAGTGCGAATTGCCCGGGCTGCGCTGCCAATTGCATCCATACCGGAACCGCACAGACGGTTGATGGTGCTGCCCGGGACGTCTACCGGCAGGCCTGCCAGCAGCAGGGACATGCGGGCAACGTCGCGATTGTCTTCACCGGCCTGATTGGCGCAGCCGTAGAGCACGTCATCAACTTTCGACCAGTCCAGATCCGGATGGCGTTCGGTCAGCGCTTTGATGGGAATGGCGCCCAGGTCATCTGCACGCACGGCGGAAAGGGCACCGCCGTAACGACCGATGGGGGTGCGGATGGCATCGACGATGTAAGCGTCTTTAAGGGTGTTGTCGGTGCTCATGCAGTTTCCTCCGAATTGCGTACGGTGCCACGAACCTCGTAGGAACGGCCCCGGAACAGGGCAACCTTGCGGCCATCCTGATTGGTTAATGTGATGTCGTAAACGCCGGTGCGGCCGCCGCGGGCCTGCTCTTCGGCGGTGGCGGTCAGCTGGTCGCCTTCTTTGGCGCCGTACATGTAATCAATGCTGCAACCGGAGGCAACGGTGGCCCGGTCATAGCTGTTACAGGCAAAGGCAAAGGCCGAATCGGCCAGGGTGAACAGGTAGCCGCCGTGGCAGGAGCCGTGGCCCTGGATCATGTCGCAGGTGACCGTCATGGTGAGCACTGCCTTGCCCGGGGCAACGGACTCGATGTTCATGCCCAGTTTCTGGCTGGCGCGGTCCCGCGCGAACATGGCCTTGGCGCATTCTTCGGCGAGTACTTGCGGATCCATCTCGCTCATGAATAAAACCCCTTCTGTGCAAATGCGTTCTTCCGGAGCAGCAGGGCAGGGCGATAGCGGTCCTCTGCGTAGCTGGTCTGGATGTTGGTGAGCACCTTGAACACGTGGCCCGCGCCCAGGCGGTCGCTCCAGCTCAGGGGGCCGTCGGGATAGTTCAGGCCCGCTTTCATTGCCAGATCGATATCCGCGACCGTTGCAACACCGTGAAGAGCCGCATCGGCCGCTTCATTCGCCAGCATGGCGACGGTACGCATGATGACCAGCCCCGGCCGGTCCGCGATCAGGCTGACTTCGATACCCGCTTTTTGCAGTAAAGCACAGGCACAGGAAACCGCTGCGTCGGACGCCTGATCGGCAGGCGCCAGGGCAAGCCGGCTTGCTTTGCTGTAGTCAAAGGCAAGGTCAAACAGCACCAGATTGGCGAGGCCCTCACAGGCGGCACGCTCGGTAGCCATCCGGCCGTCGGTAAGTGCCAGTACCGCATCGCCGAAGCGAATCTGGCCCGGGCCGTCGCGCTCGATAATGGTCAGGCCGGCTGCCTTCAGTCGCTCCAGCAACGGTGCGGCTACGCCGGGATTGCCTTCGGCAATGACCACGGACTCATCGGATTGATGTGCCGGCTCGGTCTTTGGCTGCGGCTTTTCCGCACTCTCGCCATAGGGATAGAACCCCTGGCCGCTCTTGCGTCCCAGGCGACCGGCTTCCACCAGTTCTTTCTGGATCAGCGACGGTAGAAAGCGGGGGTCCTGATAATAGGAATTAAAGACAGAGCTGGTAACCGCATAATTGACGTCGTGTCCGATCAGGTCGGTCAGCTCGAATGCGCCCATGCGGAACTGGCCAGCTTCGCGGATAATCGCATCCAGGGTGGCGGCATCGGTGGCCTGCTCCTGAAGGAGGCGAAGGCTCTCCGCGTAAAACGGACGGGCCACGCGGTTCACGATGAAGCCCGGAGTCGACGTTGCATACACCGGCTTCTTGCCCCAGGCGGTGGCCGTGGCATGGACGGTATCGGCAACGGTCTTGCTGGTCGCCAGCCCCATGACCACTTCGACCAGCGCCATCAGCGGTGCCGGGTTGAAGAAGTGCATGCCCACCAGACGCTCCGGTTTGCTCATGTCAGCACCGAGGGCGGTAACAGAGATGGAGGAGGTGTTGGTGGCGAGGATCGTATCGGCGGTACACAGGTCTTCAAGGCTCGCCAGCAGCTGACGTTTGATCTGGAGGTCTTCGATGATGGCCTCGATCACCAGCCCGGCGTCTGCGACGTCATCAAGCTTTGCAACCGGGTGAATCCGGCCGATCACATCGTCCAGCTCCTGCTGCTGCATCTTGCCTTTGTCGACACGACGCTGAAGCTGCTTCGCGATACCGTCACGGCCCGCCTCGGCGGCACCCTCTCTCTGGTCGTGCAGGTAAACCTGGTGGCCTGCCTGGGCGGCCACCTGGGCAATGCCGGAGCCCATGGCGCCGGCGCCGACGACGGCAACTTTGGTTTGAGTATCCAGTGCCGGCATGGCTTATTTCCCCTTGAAGTTCGGCGTGCGTTTTTCCATGAAGGCGGCAACGCCCTCACGGTAGTCTTCGGTCTGTCCCGCCATGCGCTGCAGATCGCGCTCCAGATTGATCTGCTCTTCAAAGGTGTTGCTGGCGCTGGCGTGCAGTGCCCGCTTGATCAGTGCAAGGCCCTTGGTCGGTTGGGTCGCGAAATGGTGGGCAAGTTTCATGGTCTCTTCCATGAGTTGCTCGTTATCAACGCAACGCCAGATCATGCCCCAGTTCTCGGCCTGCTCGGCGCTGATCTTGTCGCCCAGAAGTGCCATGCCTTTGGCTCTGGCCATGCCCGCTACCCGGGGCAGAGTCCAGGTGCCGCCGGAATCAGGTACCAGCCCCAGTTTGCAGAAGGCCTGAACGAAATTGGCTGAGCGGGCCGCGAGGGTAATGTCGCAGGCCAGGGCAATGTTGGCGCCGGCGCCAGCGGCCACCCCGTTAACCGCGCAGAGCACGGGCATCGGCAGATCCCGGAGGCTCCGCATCAGCGGGTTGTAATAGTTCTCCAGAGAGGCGCCCAGGTCCGGCATTTCCTGATCTGGCGAGACGCTGCGGTCGGAAAGATCCTGCCCCGCACAAAAACCCCGGCCGGAGCCGGTGATGACCAGTACACGGACAGACTCATCCTTGCGCACGGTGCTGATGGCATCGCGCATACGCTCATGCATTTCAACGTTGAAACTGTTCAGGTTGTCCGGACGGTTCAGGGTAAGCAGAGCCACGCCCTGATCGATTTCAAGAAGAATGCTCGGCTGAGTCATGGCGGTATGTCCTGTTGTTTGTTGTAGGGGGGATAGCGCGAAAGGTGTGTTAAATCGGCACACTGCTATCGAATGTGGAAAATGAGTATATCTTAGAATTGATACTCGTCAAGGATTGTTCTGGCTTGGTTCTGTATCACTTTGGTCGGAGGTAATCGCCTGCTTTGTCTATATTGCTGAATATCCGGTAAAAATTCATCAGCGCTCTCAGGTTTGAGCCATTGCAGGGGTGGATTCTCGTCTCAAAACAGGCGCCAAGGTATGAAAAATCTCCCGGAAAAGGATAATGTGATACAGAAAATGAATCACAATGACTTTTCGGGTCCCACGTTCAGCCTGTCGTTTGGCGGAGCGCTGCCAGGCCCGTCCGCGAAGGAGACCGTTATGCCCAGCTACAGTATAGAAGGCGTTGTTCCTGTTGTTCATCCGTCCGCCTATGTGCATCCAACCGCCGTTCTCATTGGGGATGTCTGGATCGGACCGGATTGCTACGTGGGGCCTGCGGCTTCGCTGCGTGCAGATTTCGGGCGGATCATTCTGAAACAGGGGTCGAATGTTCAGGACACGTGTGTCATGCATGCCTTTCCCGGGATGGATACGGTTGTCGAGAAAAACGGACACGTCGGCCATGGCGCAATCCTGCACGGCTGCGTTGTCGGAGAAGATGCCATGGTGGGCATGAATGCGGTGGTGATGGATGAGGCGCACATTGCGCCCCGCTCCATTGTTGGCGCATGCGCGTTCGTTAAAGCGAAGTTTACCTGTGAGCCGGGATCGCTGATCGTTGGCTCACCGGCCAAGGTTATGCGCATGCTGAGCGACAAGGAAATCGCCTGGAAGAGAAAGGGTACAGAAGAGTACCAGCGACTCACGCTTCGTTCTCTGGCAAGCCTCGAGGAGGTCCAGCCACTGTCAGAAGCCGAGACGGATCGGCCCCGTTTGGACGCCAGCGGTTACAAGCCCAAATACGAGCAGTCCGAATAGATGGTTTGGCGCCGGCTAAGGGGAGGTTGCTCTCAGAGCCCGGCGTCCTTGACGTTCTCCATAACCACAAACGTGCTGGTTTGCAGCACGTGGGGCAGAGCCGAGATTTCCTCCCCAAGAACCTGCCGGTATTCCTGCATGTTGCGGGTTCGGACTTTTAACAGGTAGTCGAAGTTGCCGGCAATCATGTGGCACTGCTCCACCGCCGAGACGCTCTGAACCGCTTTGTTAAAGGCGGTCAGGGCGCCGCTGCTGGTGTCGTTCAGGGTGACCTGGGCGAAAGCAATGTGGCTGAGACCAAGTTTGGTCTGGTTAACCAGGGCCGTATAACCGGTGATATAACCGTGCTCCTCAAGCCGGCGCATCCGCACTTGGCACGGAGTTTTGGAAAGGCCCACCCGGGACGCAAGCTCGGTTACCGTGATTCGGGAGTTCTTCTGTAGCTCGCGAATAATGGATTGGTCTATTCGATCCAATTCGGCCATGTTGTCTGTTCCAGGTTAAATTAACGGCTAAATCATATGGCAAATATAATCGAAACTCCTCTAATCCGAAACTATATGGTCTAAGTGACTTTCCGGCCTTGCGTATACTGGTAGGTTCATCAGCCCAGTAAGAACGTTTACCAAGTCCGGAGAGTTTCGATGACCGATTCCCGCGCATTACAAAAACAAACCCTGCTGGAACAGCTTGCCGATGTCCTCCAGAACCAGGCGTCCGATAACGACGACTCCCTTGAACTCCGGGAGATCGTGGCCCGGATGGTGGAGGAGTCCCGATCCTGGGATGACGACCTCCACGGCGAGCTGGTCCGGAGTTTCGGCGACTCGATTGGCGGGCGCTATGCCCAGGTGTTCAGTGGCGGGTTCCCTTCGGCCTACCGGGCGAGGTTTCCGGTGTCAGAGGCACTTGCCGATATTGAGCAGATCCAGTCCATTGCCGTCAGCACCGATGTGCCCATGCGGTTCTACCAACCCAGAGATCCTTCCGAAACCGGATTCCACTTCAAGCTCTACAGCGAAGGCCAGCCGGTTATCCTGTCAGATGTGATTCCGATTCTGGAGAACCTGGGTATGCGGGTTCTGGGCGAGCACCCATACCGGGTTCGTCGACGGGATGGCGAAAATTTCGGCGTCAGTGATTTTACCGTCGAACTCCACGACCGGTGCCGGCAGGCCGACCTGAGTACTGCAAGGCCGCTGATCCAGTCGGCGTTCCGGGAGATCTGGAACGGCTTTGCAGAAAACGACGATTTCAACCAGCTGATCATGCTCTGCGGCCTGAGCTGGCGGGAAGTGGCGCTGATCAGAGCCTATGCCCGCTACGTGAAACAACTGCGATTCGGATTCAGCCAGCCGTTCATTGCAGAAACCCTGGCCCGGCATCCGGATATCACGTCGCGGCTTGTGGCGTTCTTTTTCAATCGGTTCGAGCCCGGGGTAAAAGGACGTAAGTCCAGGACAGAAAAGCTTGAGGCAGAGCTGCGGGATTCGCTGGAAGCGGTGGCGAGCCTCGATGACGACCGCATTCTGCGGCGTTTCTTCATGCTCATTCGGGCAACGCTGAGAACCAACTATTTCCAGGTCCGGGAGGATGGCGGGTTTCCGTCCTATCTGTCGCTCAAGCTGGATCCGTCGTCGATTCCTGACATACCGCGCCCAAGGCCAAAGTTCGAGATTTTTGTGTATTCGCCCCGAATCGAAGGCGTGCATCTGCGTGCCGGGCCAGTCGCGCGGGGTGGCCTCCGCTGGTCCGACCGGATTGAGGATTACCGTACGGAGATCCTTGGCCTGGTGAAGGCCCAGCAGGTCAAGAACTCGGTGATCGTGCCTGCAGGCGCGAAGGGTGGCTTCGTGGTGAAGCAGCCGCCCAGGGATGGCTCTCGGGAGGCCGTTCGCGAAGAAGGGGTTGCCTGCTATCAGACCTTCATAAGGGGGCTGCTGGATATCACTGATAACCTTGAAGACGGCCAGGTAGTCCCTCCTGCCAATGTCGTTCGCTATGACAGTGATGACACCTATCTGGTGGTCGCCGCCGACAAGGGCACAGCCACGTTTTCCGATATCGCCAACGCACTGGCGGCAGAGTACAACTTCTGGCTGGGCGATGCCTTTGCCTCCGGGGGCAGTGAGGGCTACGACCACAAGAAAATGGGTATCACCGCCCGGGGCGCCTGGGAGTCGGTGAAACGGCACTTCCTGGAAAAAGGCACCGATACCCAGAGCGATGAGTTCACCGTGGTCGGTATTGGCGATATGGGTGGCGATGTATTCGGCAACGGCATGCTCCTATCCGACCGAATTCGACTTATCGGTGCATTCAATCACCAGCATATTTTTGTCGACCCGGATCCGGATGCTGCGGCCTCGTTTCGCGAGCGAGAGCGGCTTTTCAAACTGTCCGGCTCATCCTGGGCCGATTACGATACCCAGCTGATCAGCGACGGGGGTGGTGTTTTCTCCCGGTCCATGAAGTCTATTCCTGTGTCGTCGCAGATGCGCAAGGTGTTGGGCATCAAGGCACGCAGCCTGTCGCCTGCGGATCTGATCAGCGCTTTGTTGAAAGCGCCGGTAGACATGCTCTGGAACGGTGGTATCGGGACCTATGTGAAGGCGCCTTCAGAGTCCCATGAGGATGTGGGCGACAAAACCAACGATGCGCTTCGAATCGACAGTAACGAACTGCGATGCAAGGCATTGGGAGAAGGCGGGAACCTGGGTGTTACCCAGAAGGCCCGCATCGACTTCGCCCGTCGTGGCGGCTCCGTAAACAGTGATTTTATCGATAACGCCGGTGGCGTCGACTGCTCGGACCATGAGGTGAACATCAAGATTCTGCTGAATGACCTGGTGCACCGACAGCTGATGTCGCTTCCGGAGCGAAACCGGATGCTCAGGGCCATGACGTCTGAGGTGGCCGAACTGGTGCTGCGCAACAATTACCGGCAGGCGATGGCGCTGAGTCTTGCCCAGAACCCCGCAGTTGCCACCGCAGACCAGTACGAACGGCTGATGCGCAGGCTGGAGACAGAAGGCAAACTGGACCGCAGTCTCGAATTTCTTCCGTCGGATGAAGAATTGCAGGCTCGCCGTGAGCACGGCGGCGGCCTGACACGCCCTGAACTGGCGGTACTGGTTTCCTACGCAAAAATTGAACTCAAGCAGGCCCTGGTCGCATCACCGATCGTCCATGACCCGCGATTCAATTCTGCACTGCACTCGGCTTTCCGGGCCTCTCTGCTGGCCGCCTTCCCGGAAGCGGTGGGGGCCCATCCCCTGCGTGCAGAAATCTCGGCCACCCAGATTGCCAACGACATGGTAAATCGCATGGGGATCACCTGGTTTGACCGGATACGCAGCGCTACCGGGGCTGATGCTGGACGGATTGCCTCGGCCTACCTGATCTCCCTGCGAATACATGACGTAGACGCCCATTGGGAGAGTATGGAATCACTGGATGGAAAAATTGACGCCGGCGTTCAGGCAGACCTGTTCGCCGATGCCATCCGGTTGGTGACCCGAAGCACCAGCTGGCTCTTGCAGAACCGCCGGCAGGCGCTGGACCCGGTTTCCTGTATCGACCATTACCGGGCTCCCATGGCGGATGTGCTGGCTTCGAAAAGCCGACTTGAATCGGTGATTCCTGCAAGTCGCTGGTATGAACGCTATGCTGAATACTGTGAGCGGATGGTTCCGGAAGATCTTTCCGCCTGGTGCGCTTCCGCGGAAAGCCGCTACTGGCTGATGGACATGGTCGAGATCGCCCGTCAGCTGGACGAAAAGCTGGAGTCGGTGGCCTGGGTGTATTTCACCCTCGGTGAAAGCCTGAATCTGACCTGGTTGGACCGGCAAATGCGGGCCTTCCGGGCAAATGGCCACTGGCAAGTGTTGGCGACCATTCATTTCAGGGACGAGCTGGACCATCAGTTACGGAATCTCACGCTCAGCGTGTTTTCCGAGCCCGTTGATGGCGACGGAACGCCGGAGAAGCGGATTGAGGCGTGGCGGGGGAACAAGCGGATGTTACTCGCCCGCTGGGAGCGGATGCTGAACGACATGCAGGCCGCCAATGATGTGGATTGTGCCGTTTTCTCGGTGGCTCATGGAGTGCTCAGAGAGCTGGCATTGAAAGCCGCATAGCAGGACTACGACAGGCAAAGTGACCGAAAATCACGTTTTTTGGAGAAAATTATTAATTTTTTGTGATGTATTAAAGACGTAATGGCACGCTTGCCTTGAATTTATAGCGAAATAGTCTTTGTCGATCTCGGTAGAATGCCGGAGAGACAAACAACTAAGAGGGTACAACTATGAGACCGCAGCAATCACAGACGCCCGAGCTTGTCGATAGCCGGCAGGCGATTCGTGATTATTATCTCGCTGACGAACACAAGGTTATCCACGAGATGATTGCCGGTGCCCAGTTGTCCCAGGCCGAGCGCGACGCCATTTCGGCTCGTGCGGCTGAACTGGTACGCGGCGTTCGCAAGAATGCCAAGTCCACCATCATGGAGAAGTTCCTGGCGGAGTATGGCCTGACCACCAAAGAGGGTGTGGCCCTGATGTGTCTGGCCGAGGCGCTGTTGCGCGTGCCTGACAACACCACCATCCACGAGCTGATCGAAGACAAGATCACGTCAGGCGCCTGGGGCACCCACGTGGGCAAGGCGTCGTCTTCACTGATCAACACTGCTACGGTTGCTTTGCTGATGACCAGCAACCTGCTCAAGGATTCCGAGCGCAACACCGTGGGTGAAACCCTGCGCAAGCTGCTCAAGCGCTTCGGCGAGCCGGTAATCCGTACGGTGGCCGGTCAGGCGATGAAAGAGATGGGTCGACAGTTCGTTCTGGGTCGCGATATCGATGAAGCCCAGGATGAGGCCAAGGAATACATGGCCAAGGGTTACACCTATTCCTACGACATGCTGGGCGAAGCTGCCCGCACCGATGATGACGCCAAGCGTTATTACGACTCCTATTCCAACGCCATCGACAGCATTGCCAAGGCGAGCAAGGGCGATGTCCGCAAGAACCCGGGCATCTCGGTCAAGCTCTCCGCCCTGCTGGCCCGTTACGAGTACGGCAACAAAGAGCGGGTCATGAACGAGTTGCTGCCGCGGGCCCGCGAACTGGTCAAAAAGGCCGCGGCTGCGAATATGGGCTTCAATATCGATGCCGAGGAGCAGGATCGTCTGGATCTGTCTCTCGATGTGATTGAGGAGCTGGTGGCGGATCCCGAGCTTGCAGGCTGGGATGGCTTTGGCGTGGTTGTTCAGGCGTATGGCAAGCGCTCCTCTTTCGTACTCGACTGGCTCTACGGGCTGTCCGAGAAGTACGACCGCAAGTTCATGGTGCGTCTGGTGAAAGGTGCCTACTGGGATGCTGAAATCAAGCGTGCCCAGGTTATGGGTCTGAACGGGTTCCCCGTGTTTACCCGCAAGGCCTGCAGTGACGTCTCGTTCCTGTCCTGCGCCACCAAGCTGTTGAACATGACGAACCGGATTTACCCACAGTTCGCCACCCACAACGCGCATTCGGTATCTGCCATTCTCGAAATGGCCAAGACCAAGGGTGTGGACAACTACGAATTCCAGCGCCTCCACGGCATGGGCGAATCCCTGCACAATGAGGTTCTGAAGGTCAGTGGCGTGCCCTGTCGCATTTATGCGCCGGTTGGCCCGCACAAGGATCTTCTGGCGTACCTGGTGCGTCGTTTGTTGGAGAACGGTGCCAACAGCTCCTTCGTGAACCAGATTGTGGACAAGCGCATCACACCGGAAGAGATCGCCAAGGACCCGATTGTAAGTGTTGAGGAGATGGGCAATAACATTTCCAGCAAGGCGATCGTGCACCCGTTCAAGCTGTTTGGCGATCAGCGTCGCAACTCCAAAGGCTGGGATATTACCGATCCGGTCACGGTTAACGAGATCGAGAAAGGTCGCGGAGCCTACAAAGACCATCGCTGGAAAGGTGGTCCGCTGATTGCGGGCGAGGTGGCCGGTACCGAAATCCAGGTGGTACGTAACCCGGCCGATCCGGACGATCTGGTTGGCCACGTCACCCAGGCCTCCGATGCTGATGTAGACACCGCGATTACCTCAGCGGCGGCCGCGTTCGAGAGTTGGTCCGCCAAATCGGCTGAAGAGCGTGCTGCCTGCGTTCGCAAGGTGGGCGACCTGTACGAGGAGAACTACGCCGAGTTGTTCGCGCTCACTACCCGTGAAGCAGGCAAATCCCTGCTGGATGCGGTTGCTGAGATCCGTGAAGCGGTCGATTTCTCACAGTACTACGCCAACGAGGCCATCCGCTATAAAGACAGCGGCGATGCCCGCGGCGTGATGTGTTGTATTTCGCCCTGGAACTTCCCGCTGGCGATCTTCACCGGGCAGATTCTGGCCAACCTCGCGGCAGGTAACACTGTGGTGGCGAAGCCGGCTGAGCAGACATCCCTGCTGGCTATTCGCGCCGTGGAACTGATGCATCAGGCGGGTATCCCGAAGGATGCCATCCAGTTGGTGCCGGGTACCGGCGCAACCGTGGGTGCAGCCCTGACCTCCGATTCGCGGGTGAGCGGCGTGTGCTTTACCGGTTCTACCGCTACTGCCCAGCGCATTAACAAGGTCATGACCGAGAACATGGCGCCAGACGCGCCGCTGGTGGCAGAGACCGGCGGCCTGAACGCGATGATCGTGGACTCCACGGCATTGCCGGAGCAGGTTGTCCGTGACGTGCTGGCGTCTTCGTTCCAGAGTGCCGGTCAGCGGTGTTCCGCCCTGCGTATGCTTTATGTGCAGAGAGACATTGCCGATGGCCTTCTGGAAATGCTCTACGGTGCAATGGAAGAGCTCGGCATCGGCGATCCCTGGCTGCTGTCCACGGATGTGGGCCCGGTGATCGACGAGAACGCCCGCAAGAAGATCGTGGACCACTGCGAGAAGTTCGAGCGCAACGGCAAGTTGCTGAAGAAAATGAAAGTCCCCGAGAAAGGCCTGTTCGTTTCGCCGGCAGTTCTCAGCGTCAGTGGTATTGAGGAGCTGGAAGAAGAAATCTTCGGGCCAGTCCTGCACGTGGCCACGTTCGAGGCGAAGAACATCGACAAGGTGGTGGACGACATCAACGCCAAGGGCTACGGCCTGACGTTTGGCATCCACAGCCGTGTTGATCGCCGCGTCGAGCGTATTACCAGCCGGATCAAGGTGGGTAACACCTATGTGAACCGCAACCAGATCGGTGCCATCGTGGGCTCCCAGCCATTCGGTGGTGAAGGCCTGTCTGGCACCGGTCCAAAGGCCGGTGGTCCGCAGTACGTCCGTCGTTTCCTGAAAGGTGAAACGGTCGAGCGCGAGGCGGATTCGAACGCCAGGAAGGTGGATGCCAAGCAGTTGCAGAAGCTCATCGGGCAGCTGGACAAACTGAAGGCGTCCAGGCCTGAAGCTCGTATGGACGCAATCCGGCCCATCTTTGGCAATGTTCCGGAGCCACTGGACGCTCACGTGGAAGCGCTACCCGGGCCAACGGGTGAGACCAACCGCCTGTCCAACCATGCCCGTGGCGTGGTGCTGTGTCTGGGACCGGACAAGGAAACTGCTCTGGAGCAGGCGGGTACCGCGTTGTCACAGGGCAACAAGGTGGTGGTGATTGCACCGGGCACCCAGGATGTGGTCGATCAAGCGAACAAGGCCGGGATGCCGATTGTTGGCGCCGAGGGCCTGTTGGAGCCGGAAGCACTGGCAACCATCGATGGCTTCGAGGCGGTAGTCAGCTGTGGCGATCAGCCCCTGCTGAAAGCCTATCGCGAGGCACTGGCCAAGCGTGATGGTGCGTTGCTACCGCTGATCACTGAGCACACGCTGGATCAGCGATTTGTGATCGAACGCCACCTGTGTGTCGACACAACGGCCGCGGGCGGTAACGCCAGTCTGATTGCCGCCTCGGAATAAGCGGCGACAATCGGTGCCAAACGCGCCCGGCGTCAGGTATACCTGACGCCGGGCGCGCCTGTTTTCAGCCTCTGGTTAAACAGCATTCGGCGGCCTTCGGCCTCGGCAACGTCCGAGAGGAAGAAGCTCACCGATGATCCCGGCCCACGCTGGGCCAGAAGACCCGCATCCAGCGCGCTCAGGCAGCCGATTTTCGGGTAGCCGCCGATGGTTTGCCGGTCTTTCATCAGAACGATTGGCTGGCCATCTTTGGGCACCTGAATAGCTCCGTAGGCGATCCCTTCCGAAATAATCCCGTCCAGATCCGAATGAATCGCATCGCCCTTCAGGCGATAGCCCATGCGATCAATATTCTGGCTGATTTCGTAATCGCACGAGAAAAACTTCTCCCGCTGAACTATAGAGAAGCTCCGATACTGATAGCCGGGAATAACCCCCAGGCGCAGGTGTTGTTGATAATCGGGGACTTCCGGCTCGGGAAGAAAAGCTTCAACAAACGATGCGTTTTTCTCAAACTCCAGCGTATCGCCCTTGGCCAGTTTCGCGCCTTTGCCATCCAGGCCGCCCAGGCCCTCGCGTGCCACGGTGGCGCAACTGCCAAGCTTCATGGCTGGCTTGAATCCGCCGCTGACCGCCAGGTAGGCCCGCAAGCCGCTCACAGGCGTGGTGAAGTCCAGTCTGTCGCCCTTATTGATGTGATGGGTGCGCCAGGGCGCAATGGCCTGATCGTTGATACGGGCGCCCAGATCGCCGCCGGTAATGGCAATGCAGGCCTCATGGTTCGCCTTCAGGCTGAACCTGCCAAAGGTGATTTCGATCTGTGGGGCATCGAGATCATTGCCCAGCAGGCGGTTCGCCCAGAAAAATGCAAACTCGTCCATGGGGCCGCCGGTGGTCACGCCCATATGCTGGTAGCCGTGGCGGCCGGCATCCTGAACAAGGGCCAGCATTCCGGGTTCGAGGACTTCAAAGCTCATCGAGGTTGCCTCCCAGCTCCAGGAATTCGTCCCGGCTTATGGCGCGAAAGCGCACCTGATCGCCGACCTGTACCAGGGCCAGAGAGTCGCTGTCCCAATCCACCATTTTCTGCGGCGTGCGGCCAATGATTTGCCAGCCACCCGGTGTGCAGCTCGGGTATATCGCGGTTTGAGTGCCTGCGATGCCGACGGAGCCGGTAGGCACTTTCAGTCGGGGCGTGGATTTCCGCGGAATGGCAATCCGTTCGTCGGTACTTCCCAGGTAGGCAAACCCCGGAGCGAAGCCGATGGCGTAGACCTGATAAAGCTGTTCACTGTGAATGCGAACGACCTCGTCCCGGGACAGGCCGGCATGCTCGCAGACATCCTCCAGGTCCAGACCCACTTCGCGATCATAGTAGACGGGCAGCTCGACGATGCGGGCAGAGTCGCCCTCGGTGGAACCATCATCCTCGGAGTCGATCGCTGCGCGTACTCTGCGAACGATGGCAAACCGGTCAGCCTGTTCCAGATCCCAGGTCACCAGAATTGAGGTGTATGAGGGAACCAGGTCAACAATGAGGTCGGACATGTCGCGCCGCAGCCGGTCTGTGGCCCGCTTGACCAGGCCTGCGGATTCCGCACCGATCTGGTCGCCAAAATACACCATGCAGGTGTTTTCGTTGACCGACTCGATCCTCATAGCGCTTCCACGACCTGTCGCATATGCCGTGCAGCGTCGACGGCATGGTAGCTGTCGCCGTGAATACAGATGGTATCGGCCTTGATCGGAATATGTTTGCCCGAGATCGAGGTGACCGTTCCTTCGCGGATAATCTGGGTGACCTGCGCCTCAATGGCTTCGGTTGTCTCGTGCACGGCACCACGAACCGACCGTTTTACCAGTCTGCCCTCGTCGCTGTAGGCGCGATCAGAGAACGCCTCGAACCAGACCTCGATGCCATATTCGTCCGCGCGATCCTTGACCTGTTGCCAGTCCGGCGTTGCCATGACCACCAGGGGGCACTTTGGTGCGTAGGAGCGAACGGCGGACATAACCACGGACAAGGTGGTGTTATCGACCATCATCCGGTTATACAGGGCGCCGTGGGGCTTCACGTAGGAGATGGAAGTGCCATGTACCTGGCAGATGCCGTTGAGCGCCGCCATCTGGTAAACCAGGATAGCCTTGAGCTCGTCCGGGCGGCAGTCCATGTCCCGACGGCCAAACCCCAGCAGGTCCGGGTAGCCCGGGTGGGCGCCAATGGTCACGTTCTGGGCCAGAGCCAGTTTGACCGTGTGGTCCATGGTCAGCGGGTCGGATGCATGAAACCCGCAGGCAATACTGGCCATATCAATGTAGGGCATGACTTCGGCATCCATGCCCTTGGTCCAGGTGCCAAAGCTCTCGCCCATGTCGCAGTTGAGTTTCATTGTGTACCTCCGAAAAACGTTGTGTCCTGCATTACCCCTGGCTCATGGTCTGGGGCAGGTAGGTGACAATCTCCGGGAACCAGCCGATCAGGAAAAGTGCTGCCATGATCAGCAGGAAGAACGGCAAGGCTGCCCGGGCCACATAGAGTATGTCTTTACCTGTCAGAGCCTGGATGACAAACAGGTTGAAGCCCACCGGGGGCGTAATCTGTGCCATCTCTACCACCAGCACAATAAAGATCCCGAACCAGAGCAAGTCGATGCCGGCCTGCTGAACCATCGGCATGACAACCGCCACGGTCAGAACCACAACCGAAATCCCGTCCAGGAAACAGCCGAGGAGGACGAACAGCACTGTCAGGCCAACCAGAAGTTCGAACGGTGACAGGGACATGCTGCCGATCCAGGCGGCCAGTTCCCGCGGAATACCCAGGAAGCCCATGGCCAGGGTCAGAAAGTGGGCACCGACGAGAATCAGGCCGATCATGCAGGAGCTTTTCACAGCGCCCAACAGGCTGTCCTTGAAACTCTGGATGCTGAGTGAACCGGTTGCGGCCGCGATGATCAGCGCGCCGAACACGCCCAGCGCAGCGGCTTCGGTTGGTGTGGCAAAACCGGTATAGATAGAACCGAGTACGAAAATGATCAGGCCAACGATCGGGAGCAGCATCTTCAGGGCCTTGATCTTGACCGAGAACGCCAGGTTTTCCTTTTTGGTGGTTGGCAGCTGATCTTTGTTGAGCTTGGCCCAGATCATGGTGTAGCCCATGAACATGGCAACCAGCATCAGGCCGGGCAGAGCACCGGCAATAAACAGGCGGCCAATGGAAACTTCCGCGGCCACGCCATAAACAATCAGAATAATGGAGGGTGGAATCAACAGCCCCAGCGTGCCGGAGCCGGCCAGGGTGCCTACCGCCATCTTGTCGCTGTAACCCTGGGCCTTCAGTTCCGGCAGGGTCATTCGGCCAATGGTTGCGGCCGTGGCAGCTGAGGAGCCGGAAACTGCCGCAAAAATGCCACAGCTCAGAATATTCACATGGAGGAGCTTGCCGGGCAGTCCGCCCATCCAGGGCGCCAGACCCTTGAACAGATCCTCGGAAAGTCGGGTACGAAACAGAACCTCGCCCATCCAGATGAACATGGGCAGGGCCGTCAGGGACCAACTGGTGCTTGCGCCCCAGCTCGACGTGGCGAACAACAGGCCGATCTGATCATTGCCGGAGAGCAGCAGGCCCAGAACGCCAATGCCAACCAGCGTCAGAGACACCCACACGCCCACCGCGAGCATCAGGATCATAGCCACGGCCAGTACAATGGAGAGAAACGCGATATCCATTACACGTCCTCCAGGTTCAGCTCGTCTTCATGCTGCTGATAGGACGGTGTTCGCTTGCGAATCACAGCAACCAGATCGTCCAGGATGGCAATGTTGAGTGCGGTCATCCCCAGTGCAACCGGAACCTGCGGGATCCAGATGGGAACGGGAATATAGCCGTGGGAGACCTCCTCGAAAATGTAGGATTCCCAGACCATGTGCCAGCAATAGAATGTCATATAGCAGGCGAGTGCGAACCCGAAAATAAGTACGACCAGCTCCTGCCAGAATCTCGGCCGTGCCGACCACTTCTGGATAACCAGGGTGACCCGGATATGGCCGCCGTTATGAAAGGTGTAGGCAAGACCGAAGAAGGTGGAGGCTGCAAGCGCCCAGCCGGACACGTCTTCCGCTGATGGAATGATAAAGCCGAACAGGCGGCCCACGATCTGCGCCAGGATGACGACCATGATCAGGGCGATGCAGAAACCAGCAGCGTAGCCGGATGCCAGATAAAATTTCTCTCGAAGAGAGTTCATAACGGATGCCTCCCGGAACAGCCTCCCGATATTCGGGAGGCTTCCGTTGAGTGAACTTTTAGCGGTAGTTGGAGAGGATAGCGCCGACTTCTTCCGGTGCTTCCTGTTTCCACTCTTCCACCATGATGTCGCCGATCTTCTGGAGTTCGGCCATCAGTTCATCAGACGGTTCGGAGACCGTGATGCCATTTTCCGCCAGAGTGGCGGTGTCTTCAGCGGCGGTCTTGCGAACGCCTTCCCAGCCTTTGGCCTCGGCCGCAGCGGCCGCATCCAGGATCACCTGGCGCTGTTCATCGCTCAGGCGACGGAAAGCACGCTTGTTGACGACCACAACGTTCTTGGGAATCCAGGCCTTGATATCGGTGTAGTGGGAAAGGTAATCCCAGGCCTGCCCGTTGGCGCCTGTCGACGGTGAGGTGATCATGGCATCAATAATGCCGGTGCTGAACGCCTGCGGGATCTCGGGCACCTGAACCGTTGTCGGGGTTGTGCTCATCAGGTCAGCGAGACGCGAAGTGGAAGGGCTGTAAGCCCGCATCTTCAGGCCTTGCAGGTCTTCCAGGGTGTTGACCGGGGCTTTGGTATACAGGCTCTGGGCGGGCCATGGCACGGTGTAAAGCAGGGTCATGCCTTCCTTGTCCAGCTGCTTTTCGATCTGGGGCTTGGCGGCTTCCCAGAGTCTTTTGGCATCTTCGAAGCTGGTTGCCAGGAACGGAATGTTGTCGTGTTTGAACACCGGATGGGTGTTGCCCATGATGCCGATGAAGATTTCACCCAGCTGCACCTGACCGGTTCTTACTGCCCGGGGAATTTCCGGGTGCTTGACCAGGGAGGCACCGGAATGAACGGTGATGGTGAGGTCACCATCGGTGCCGTTTTTAATGTCCTCGGCAAAACCGTAGGCAATCTGGGTAGGCAGGTTGGCATCGCCGTAAGGCGTTGGCATGTGCCATTGCTGAGCCTGAACGGATGAAGTCAGCAGCGCCCCGGTAACCAGGGTGGCTGTGGCGAGTTTTTTGAACATAACGAATCTCCCGTGTTTCTGTTTTTTTATCGTTTCAGTTGAACGGCGGCTTCAGAGTACCGCCAGTTCTTCATTCAGCCGCTCGGTAAGCAGCATTTTTCCCGGTACATGGGTTATTGCGAAAGGCAGGCGAGCGTTCTCGAGGGCCAGTTGCGGGGTAACCCCGCAGGCCCAGAACAGCGGAAGTTCGCCCGGCCTGATCGTTACCGGATCTCCAAAATCAGGCTGGTTAACGTCCTCAATGCCAATGAGCGCCGGATCGCCGATATGAACCGGTGCACCGTGGGCCTTTGGCAGGCGGGTCGTAATCTGTATCGCGCGGATTGCATCCGCACCATTGAACGGGCGCATGGAGACCACCATGTTGCCACTGAACGGGCCGGCGGGCCGGGTAGCGATATTCGAGCGGAACATTGAAACGTTCCGTCCCTCGTCCACGTTCCGCACCGAGAGCCCGGCCCTGATCAAGGCATCCTCAAACGAGAATGAACAGCCCAGGACAAAGGTCACCAGGTCGTCCCGCCAGAGGCTCTTGAGGTCTGTGGCTGTCTCTGCTCGCTCGCCATTCCGGAAAACCTGGTATTCAGGCACATCGGTCCGGATATCCAGATCGTGTCCAAGGTCGGGGAGGGTCGGGTCCCCGGGTTGAGACATGCCGATCAGGGGACAGGAAACCGGGTTATTCTGACAGTATAGGAGAAAATCCCCGGCCCATTCGGACGGCAGGATGACCACGTTCCCCTGCAAGAGGCTGTTGGCCAGGCCACTTGTGGGCGCTGTGTGGGCGCCCGAACGAATGCGAGCGCGTAATTCTGAGGCCTGATCAAGCAGGTTGTTCTTGAAATCGGAATACGCACCGGTGTGCATGACGGTAACCCCTGATTGAAATTGTTTTTTACAACTAAATTTCAGGGTATACCGGCTGGTGAAAAAGTCTAATTATCGTTTTTTAGGTCTGGCGATAAGTTTTCGTGATGTGTTGTCCGGTCGTATTCGTCAGAAACCATCACACCAAGGTTTGCTGCGAGTTCGGCAATCGGGTTGAAAGGGGCACCGGAATAAGACGCGGTGAAGGCGAGCTCGGAGGGCGACCACGAGGTGTTGAGCTGGACCAGACGACCGCTTTCCAGTTCATGCTTAATCACGCTCAGCGGAAGCGTAGAGATACCAATGCCATCCAGGGTCAATTGCCGGCAGGCTGCCAGCGAACTTGAGGAATAGAAACGGGCAGGGAGTTCATCCATCTCGCTGAATTTCTGGCTGATTTCAGCAAAGGGTTTGGTGTTCCTGGCATAAGTAATGATGGGCCATTCGGCCAGCTCCTTGAGAGCCAGGAGCCGATCCGGGAGGTTGAGCTCGGGACTGGCGACCCAGATCAGTGGGAAACTGCAAAGCGCGCGGTTTTCAATTTTCGGCTCAGATACGGGCCCCATCAGGAAGGCCAGATCGAGGCTCCGGTCCAGCAAACCGGATCGGAGGTTGCCGGAGACATCCACGGTAATTTCCACATCCAGATTGGGGGCCGTTTCGTGCAGTTCCCGGAAAAAACGCGGCAGCCAGGAGTGCACAATTGTTTCGGAGACCCCGAGCCTGAGAATGCCGGAGAGCGACGCCCCCCGGTCTGCGCGCTTGCGCAGCTGCTGGGCCATGAAGACAATTTTCTCGGCATAGGGCAGCAGCTCCTGCCCCTTGCTCGTAAGCTTGCTGTGCCCGGATTCCCGCTCGAACAGCCTGACGCCAAGCTCGTCTTCAAGCGCGGCAATTCGGTTTGAAATGGCTGGCTGGGTGGTGTGCTGGTGCTCGGCGGCCTTGCGGAAGCTGCCAAGCGTTGCAACCCAGATGAAGGTCTCCAGACGCTTGAAATTCATTGGTTATCGGACCTCTGAGGGGCCTACAGAGCGGCGTAGCGCTCGTGAAGGATGCCAACCCTTTCGACATAGGCCTTTGTTTCGGCGTAGGGCGGTACCCCCTGGTATCGACTGACGGCGCCAGGCCCCGCGTTGTAGGCGGCGGTGGCCAGCCGGATGTCACCATTGAACCGGTCGAGCATCTTGGCCAGATAATGCACCCCGCCACGGATATTCTCGGCAGCCGCCAACGCGTTCCGTACACCCAGTTCTTCAGCCGTGCCGGGCATGAGTTGCATCAGCCCCTGGGCTCCCACCGGGGAGAGGGCTTTTTCATTGAAGGCCGATTCGGCGTGAATCACAGCGCGGACCAGCGCGGGATCAACTCCGAACTCCTGTGCCGCGGTCTGGATTTCTGAATTGAAGGGTTTGGTGAACAGCGGCGTTTTGCGCCAGTCGACGCTGGATTCCGGGTCGCAGGCGTAGCAGTGGAAACGGATAACGTCGAACTCGGCCGCAGCCGGCTGAATACTGCTGTAGGCAACCACGCCGTTGTCATCCGTATAGCGGTAGACGGTGTCGTTACCGCTGGAGGCTCTGGGCTGGCCGGCACTTTTTACGTTGGTGAATTCGACGGTGCCATCCGGGTGCACGATACGCTTGATGCCGTCCGCCAGGGCGGATGCGGACAGGGCAAGCACAAGAGCTGCGATGGATGGGATCAGAAGAGATCTGCCGATGTTCATTACTCACTCGCGAAAGATGCCGTCTGTGGCCGGCTTCAGGTATTCTTTGAATACCGCCGTTGGCTGAATTATACGGGCTTGCGGGTCGGAATAAAGCGCGCGCTGTGTCGTAAAAATGTTACGTTCTGCGTTTAATGCCGGCCAGTTCTCATTCTATGGAGAGGTCCCTCCAGAGCATCATGGTTAACCCGACCGACACAGGCAACCTCGTTCTCATCGGCATGCCCGGCAGCGGCAAGAGCACGGTGGGTGTGCTGCTGGCCAAACGTCTGGGTTTCGGGTTTGTCGATACCGATTTGCTCATTCAGGAAGAAGCCGGTCGTACTCTCCAGGCAATTGTAGACCAGGATGGCTACATAGCCCTGCGTCGAATAGAAGAACAGGTGCTTCTCAAGCTGGATGTCCGGCACAAGGTTATCAGCACGGGAGGCAGCGCCGTCTACAGTGAACGTGCCATGGAACATCTCAAAAGCAACGGCACCGTGGTGTTTCTCGACATCCCGCTTGAACTGGTTATCGAGCGAATCGGCGATCACAGCATGCGGGGCATTTCCCGGAGGCCGGATCAATCTTTGGACGCCCTGTTCGAAGAGCGTTTTGAACTGTATTCCCGGTATGCGGACGTGACGGTGAAAGGGGAGGGTCTCAATCAGGATCAGGTCTGTGAGGCGGTGGTCGAGAGCCTTATTTCGCCGCAATAGTGAACTTCAGTATTAGCTCAAGTTAAGGTGCATCCAGACAGACCTCGCTGCTACAGTCCCATGATGGGTTGGGAGGACTTAATGATGAAGAACTGGACTTACGCACTTGCGATCGTTTTTGCTGGACTGTTTTCAGGAACGGCTCTGGCTGAAACATCACCCGAGGATTCTTCCGTGGAGTCGCTTAAGCAGGAAACCCGTGAGTTGGGTGAGGCGCTTCAGGAGTATGGTTCTGATCAGAAAGAGCAGGCCGAGGATTCGATCAACAAAACATTGTCGGCCCTGGATAAACGCATCCAGGAGCTTGAGCAACAACTCTTGAAAAACTGGGACGATATGAGCGATACCGCCCGAGAGCGGTCCCAGAAGAGCCTCGAGTCGTTGCGGGAACAGAGAGCTCGTGTCCAAAACTGGTATCAGGAACTGAAAGACAGCTCGGCATCTGCCTGGGAGAAGGCTCGAAAGGGATTCTCCGATGCCTATGAAGCGCTTTCAGAGCAATGGAACAACACCGAGGAGGAGTTGCAGGACTCGGAAAAACGCTCCGACAGCATCTGACCTGGCTCCGCGCTGGTCAAGTCACCTCCGCCCGATCAAGACGTTTCTTCCGGTACTGGGTCGGGTGGCAGTCTCTTTCCCGCCAGATTCTCCATCAGTCTGCAGGTCACCAGATCGCCCGTCACGTTGATGGCCGTCCGGCACATATCCAGGATTCGATCCACGCCCATGATCAGTGCGATGCCGCTGGGAGGAATGCCCACGGTTTGCAGCACCATGGCAAGGATCACGATGCCTACCCCGGGTGTGGCGGGAGAGCCGATGGACGCGCCCACAGCCATGGCGACCACGAGCGCCATACTGCCCATGCTGAGATCAATGCCGTAGACCTGTGCCAGAAAGATGGTAGCAACGGCCTGGTAGAGTGCCGTGCCGTTCATGTTGATGGTGGCGCCCAGGGGAATCACGAACTGGGAAACCGACGGCCGGACACCGAGCTTGTCTTCGGCGGTTCTAATGGAAAGCGGCATGACGGCCGCCGAGCTGGATGTGGAAAAGGCCAGCAACAGCACATCCCGGGTGTCTTTCAGGAACCGGACGGGGGATTGGCCGGCGAGCAGCTTCAGGATCAGCATGTAAACGCCCAGAAGTACCAGCAAGCCCGCAATGACGGTTGCAACGTAGGATGCCATGCCCAGCATTGCCCGGAATCCCAGGGTGGTTGTGAGTTGGGCCATCAGGCCGAACACGGCAATGGGGGCAAGGCGCATTGCCCAGCGTACGACCGTCATGCAGATTTGCTGGAGGGAATCGAGCAGGTCCAGCATGGGCCTGGATTTTTCCGGGGCCATGCTCACCAGGGCAATGCCGACAATGATGGAGAAGATCACCACCTGGAGCATCTGGCCTTCAACCATGGCATCGAGCGGGTTGCCCGGTAGCAGCCCGATCAGGGTCTTGGGCAGCTCATCCACACCCGGCATGGAGGCAACAGGCACACTGTTTTCCCCGGCCTCAACGGGAGTGCCGAGCCCTGCCATCATTCTGCCGGGGTTGATCAGGTCGCCGATCCAGAGACCTATCGATGCTGCCATGGCCGTCGTGATTACGAAAAAGCCGGTTACCCTCAGGCCCAGCTTTCGCAACTGTTCAAGGTCTTCGCTGGCGGCGAGCCCGCGAACCACCGAGGCAATTACCAGGGGGATTACGATCATCTGGATGGTGGCCAGAAACAGTTGCCCCGGGAAAGCCAGCCAGTTACCGATCAACGTCCCGGTTTCCGGTTCCACGAGTCCCACCGACGGTCCCAGGAGCGTGCCTGTAATCAACCCGAGGAACATGCCAATGAGCACCTTCAGCCAGAGCTTTCCCTGCACCAGCCCCGAGAGGTAGCTGCTGAGATGACGCAGTGGCCGTGGGTAAAATCGCTCGTCTGGTTTGGCATTGCCTTGAATCTTCCCTGTTTCTGTTGGAGCTACCCTGAAAGCATAGCCCATGCTGGCTCTGCGTTTGTGAGGCAGATCAATCCGGCATCAGGTTGATTTCTTCGGCAGTCAGTGAGCGGTATTCGCCGGCCGCCAGGTCATCGTCCAACAGGATATTTCCCATCCGTTCCCGATGCAGGGCCGTTACGCGATTACCGACGGCATGGAACATGCGCTTCACCTGATGGTAACGGCCTTCGTAAATGGTCACTCTGGCTTCACAGGGGCTCAGAAGATCCAGGTCAGCAGGTGAGGTGGTGAGTTGCTCGAACTCAAACCAGATGCCCTCCGCGAATCGATGAGGGGTCTCTGGAGAAATCGGATAGGCGGTGCTGACCCGGTAGACTTTCGGGATCTTGATTCGGGGCTCGGTAAGCTGGCGTGACCAGCGGCCATCATTGGTGAGAATCAGCAGGCCCGTGCTGGCGCGGTCGAGTCGTCCGGCAATGTGCAGATCCTCGCGCAGTTCTGGCGAGATCAGCTCCATCACGGTCCGATGGGTGTCGTCGAGCGTTGCACTCAGAAAACCTGCAGGTTTGTGGAGCATGAGGTAATGGCAGGCTTCAGCCTCTTGAATGATATCGCCGTCCATCCGTACGCATGAAAACCGATCCACCTCGGCAGCAGCATCGCGCCAGGTGACGTCATTTACGGCCACCCGACCGGAAGCAATCAGAAAATTGGCCTGACGGCGACTGATGTCATTCCGGTTGCTGAGAATTCGTGAAAGCTTCATGGTGTGAATCGGCTATGCTGAATGTAAACCCCCGATAATAATACGAGGAAATGCCATGCCATTCTCTGTTGATCACCTTGCCGAACTCAATTTGCTGGGCCAATTTCCTTCCACCTCGACTCAGGAAGGGCTCAAGGTTCATGCCCATTCGGCGGCTCCGGAAACTGTGAAGGCCGCCGAAAACCTGCATGCCAAGGGGCTGATCAGCCAGAAAGATGGCGGCTACCTCACGCCGTTGGGGGCAGAGGCAGTGGATCTGACCCAGAAGCTCCAGTCGATTCTCAGTAGCTCATAAAGCGCGGATGACCTGTCCGGCCTTTGAGACCCGGTGCCCTCCCGCGTTAGGGTGAGGCCATGAGCAACTGGAAGAAGTCGCCCGTCCTCTGGATGGGCGGGAGCATTGCCGCCGTTGGGCTGATAGTCGGTCTGCTTTACGCCTTCGGTGTGCATCAACAGGTCGTTGAGCTTCTGCGCTGGTTTGATACCCAGGGGGCCTGGGCGGCTCTCCTCTTTGTCGGCATCATGGTGCTGGCCATGGTGCTGCTTCTGCCCGGGGTGTTGTTGACCACCGGAGCGGGTTTCGTGTTCGGCGTGTTGGAAGGCACAGCCTACGTGGTGGTGGGCACTACGTTGGGCTCGGCCATTGCCTTTCTGGTTGCCCGGCATTTTCTGGGTGAGCACGCCCGTGTGTACATTCGCAGCCGCGCGCGATTGTCTGTCGTCAGCAACGAAATGGCGCCTCACGGCTGGAAAATCGTACTCCTGACCCGTCTGATCCCTTTCTTCCCCGGCAAGCTGTCCAATTTTCTGTTCGGTCTCACCAACTTCTCGTTTGGCGGTTTCGTTGTCGGCACCTTTTTCGGTGTGATTCCCTTTTCCCTGCATAACGTGTATCTCGGCTCGCTTGCCGCCGACCTGTCAACTCTGGGTGTGCGGGAAACCGGCCGTTCACCCCTGGAGTGGGCCATTTACGGTGCCGGTTTCGTAGGCACGGTAATGGCCGTGGTGTTTCTCAATCGTCTCGCCCGGCGGGCACTCGCCCGTTACAAGGTCGAGACTGAGCCAACAGAACAGGAGGCAAACGAATGAGCTGGATGAAGTGGCTGCCCTGGCGTTACCTGGTAAAACGCGTGGCCCACCGCCATGGTTTCCTCGATCCGATCGCGCTGCTCGGGAAACTTCACAGTTTTGCCCAGCCTTCGGAAGTCGGCGAGCCCATCGAACTGCTCCGGGCCGGCGTGGTTTTCCATGCGCGGGGGCTGATCAACAGTCGGGTCATCCAGCACAACCTCGATTGGGTCTGGCCTTACTGGGTGGAGCGCCAGTTCGACCCCGAAGACATTGCCTTCATTCCCCGGGCATTCTCGATTACCCACATCAATCTCAGTAACCGTAACTGGACGGCCATCGGCCAGCCGGATGTGGATGAGTTGCCCGTGGTGGATCCCCGGGGGTTGCTGACACCGCTCCATGACGGCTGGTCACTGGATGCGTGGCTGCTGGCGGACGATGGCCGGTGCCTTCTGCCCTCTCGTTGCAAAACGGCCCGGCAACGCCAGGAACTTGAGGGTGGTCCCTGCGTGGTCACAGAGTCCGAACTGGACGGGCTGGCCCTGACCAGTCGTTCCCGGGTGGTAGTCGAAAACGGCCGGGCGGTTTGCGAAATGGTCGTGAAGGCCCGGGCCGAGACTTCCGGCTCTCTGGTCATATCCTTGCGCCCCGCCAATCCTGAAGGAATCAGCTTTATCAACAAGGTCCGGCTGTCCGAGCAGAGAGACGCCTGGACCATAGATGGCAAGCAGGCGGTGTTTTTCAGTCGCCCGGCAGAGCGTCATCATGTGTCGAACTATCGCGAGGGTGATGTTCGGATTCATCTGCAGGACAAGGAAGACCAGTGCGAAGGGCAGTGCGACGTCGGCATGGTCACCGCAGCGGCCCTGTTCCGGGTCGAAGCAGGTGAGGAGTCGGAGCTCAGGCTCAGGGTGCCGCTGCAGGATGAGTCGGCGCCAGTTATTCGCTCTGACGGCTGGGCGGCCGCCCTTCATGGCCATGCCCGCCTGGAGTGCCCCGACGAAAACTGGCAGTTCCTCTATGACGCCGCCCTGAATTCCCTGGTGCTGCACTCTCCGGAAGATGTGTACCCCGGGCCCTATACCTACAAGCGCTTCTGGTTTCGAGATGCCGCGTTCATCATCCACGCACTGCTCTGCGCCGGACTTACCGACCGGGCCGAACGGGCGCTGTACCAGTTTCCGGCGCGGCAGCTGAAGAATGGCTATTTCCGTTCCCAGGAAGGGGAATGGGATGCCAACGGTGAAGTGCTCTGGATTCTCCGGCGATTCCATGAAATTACGGGCCGGCCCCTGCCCGGTGAATGGCAGGAGCCTGTGCGCAAGGGCGCTCGCTGGATCGAGAACAAGCGCCTGAGTGACACCACTGACCAGCCCCATGCCGGCCTGCTGCCCGCCGGCTTCAGTGCTGAGCACCTGGGGCCCAATGACTATTACTACTGGGACGATTTCTGGGGCATCGCCGGCCTGAAGGCCGCCGAATCACTGTTTGCCCCGATTGACCGGGAAACCAGCGAGCATTTTGGCGCCGGTGCCCGGGAGTTCAGCCAGACCGTTGATCGCAGTCTGGCAACCTGCGAGCAGCGACTCAAGCGACCGGGAATGCCGGCCTCGCCCTATCGCCGTCTGGATGCGGGCGCCATTGGCTCACTGGCGATGGGTTATCCGACCCAGCTGTGTGAGCCGGATGATCCCAGGTTGCTGGACTGTGCCGAATTCCTCCTCGAAAAATGCTTTGTAAAAGGGGCGTTCTATCAGGACATGATTCACTCGGGTCTTAACGCCTACCTCACCCTGCATGTGGCTCAGGTTCTCCTGCGTGCGGGCGATGCTCGATTCCTGGATCTGGTGGATGCGGTGGCTGGCCTGGCATCGCCCACCGGGCAATGGCCGGAAGCCATTCATCCGGCGACCGAGGGCGGCTGTATGGGCGATGGTCACCATGTCTGGGCGTCGGCCGAGTGGGTGTTGATGGTCCGCAACTGCTTTGTCCGGGAGGAGGGAGATCGTCTCATTCTCGGAGCTGGTATCCCTCCACGGTGGCTGGAGCAGGACAAACCAATCCGCTTCGGGCCGGCACCGACCAGTTTCGGATCCGTGTCCGTCACCATTACGCCCCAGCCGGGCGCAGCACCCGAAGTCACCTGGAAGGGTAACTGGCACGATTCCGAGCCGGCTATCGAAGTAAGGCTGCCGGAGACCCGTGCCTGACAAACTGTACCGGTCACGAAACCGGATTTCTGTATCTGTTTTGTTTGCCTGCTAACTTATAAAGTAAGCTGACTGACAAATACATCGAATCCGGTTGAGTTTCATGCGCTCACTGTTTTACTCGTTTTTTGTGCCCGCGCTGTTCGTCTGGCTGTGGAGTACTGGTTTTATCGGCGCCAAGTACGGTTTGCCCTTTGCGGAGCCGTTTACGCTGCTGCTGATCCGCATGCTGCTGACACTGGTGGTGCTTGGAGCCCTGGCCTGGGTCATGAAAACCCGCTGGCCGGGCTGGCGAGGTGCTGGGCACCTTGCGGTCACCGGGATGTTGGTGCATGGCTGCTATCTGGGCGGCGTCTACTACGCGATTCAGGACGGAATGGCATCCGGAATTGTTTCCCTGATTGTGGGGCTGCAACCCCTGGTGACGGCTGCGGCGGCGGTGGCAATCCTCAAGGAAACAGTCAGCGGACGTCAGTGGATTGGACTTATTTTGGGGCTGGTCGGTGTGGCGCTTGTCCTCCTCGAGAAGTTCGGTATGAGTGGTCAGGCCTCCGGCTTTTCTCCCTGGAGCCTGCTTTGGGCGGGTTTTGCCCTCGCTGGAATTTCCATGGGCACGGTCTACCAGAAGCGCTTCGGCGCCAGCGCGGATCTGGTGGCCGGCACGCTGATCCAATTTGCGGCAGCGGCCGCCCTGTTTGCCATTGGAGCCTTCGCCCTCGAAACCCGCGAGGTTGAGTGGAGCCTGCAGTTGCAGTTGTCCATGGCCTGGCTTGTGATTGGGTTATCCACCGGCGCCGTCCTTCTTCTGATGTGGCTGATACGCCAGGGTGCTGCTTCCCAGGTGGCCAGCCTGTTCTACCTGGTGCCTCCGGTTACCGCGCTGGAAGCGTATCTGCTGTTCGATGAGCGCCTTGGAGGACTGGCAATGACAGGCGGGCTCATCGCTATCGTTGGTGTGGCTCTGGTTGCCACCCAGAAAAAACCAGCCTAGGAGTCTGCGCGGCAGAAGCTACATTCTGGCACAATAGATCAAAATTCTTCAGCAACAGGATGACTGATGGGAACCACTTTCCGCCCGTATTCGCCTGGCCAGGAACTGCTTCTTCCCCCGAGCCTGAACGAGTGG
>NZ_JBSXNQ010000031.1:0-60979 GCF_056857715.1 Marinobacter sp. L-13 | reverse complement strand
GTCACTGTCCTGATATTTCATATCCGAAATACCTCGGCCAGCGCCCACACGAATTACTTGGTCAACTTTTTAAAGAGCGTTTGAGCTGTTGCTCAATCAAGGCCGCGTATTCTACATCGTAACGCCGCCTTGTCAACCGTTAATCCGAAGAATTTTAAAACTCATTTTCTTCAGTACTTTCAAACGGTTACTTCTGCTCGGAAAACCGCTGTGAGTGGCTTGTCCCTCAGAAGTGGTGCGCATTCTACAGGCGTCAGGAAAACTGTCAACGAGGTTTTTGAATTAATTTATAGCGGTATCGGTTTCCACGTATCCGCCTGATCAGTCAGTGATCAGATCGTATTCTTTTTACTCAAAATCAGCCTCTGACAAACGGAATCAGCGCGCGACTCCCGCTCCATTTCCAACGAAGCGCCAGCAGAACTGCGATTATCAGGCCGTACACCACCATTTCTCCAACGTCACTGCGGGACTGCCAGATGAAATGAACCCATGCCGCTATCGCAATCGGGTACACCAGCTTATGCAAGGCTTTCCATTGCCGGCCCATCCGCCTCATCATCCCCTTTGTTGAGGTTAACGCCAGTGGCACAAGCATAAGGAAAGACACCGCCCCCGCCAGGATATATGGCCGCTTGGTGAACGTGGCCCATAGATCGCTCCAGCCAAGAATAAACTGCAGAAACGCCAATACATGCAACACCGCATAAAAGAACGCAAACAGACCAAGCATCCGGCGAACCCGGATCCACGCTCCCCACCCTGTCCAACGCTTGAGCGGTGTCATGCATAAGGTAGCAATCAATAACTGAAATGCCGCGATGCCCAGCGACTCTGTTACTTCTTGCCCGGGATCCGGGCCGAGGGACTGGCTGGCAATGCTGGCAATCAGCACCAACAGGGGAACGCTGGCGAGCAGCGCTACCAGCAGGCGAAACGCCAGCACAAACCCCGGTTGGTTCAGCACACGCTTCTCATTCATCAATAGAACTTGCTCAAATCCATGCCCTTGTACAGATCGGCAACCTGTTCTCCATAACCATTGAACTTGACGGTTTCCATGTAGTTGGGAGAGAGCAAGCCAGAGGGCAGCCTGCGCTCCCGCTTCTGGCTCCACCTCGGATGGTCAACTTCAGGGTTCACGTTGGCATAGAAGCCATACTCCTGGGGCGCAAGCATTTCCCAGGTAGTCTTGGGGCGCTCCTCCTGAAAGCGAATCTTGACGATCGACTTGATGCTCTTGAAACCGTACTTCCAGGGCACGACCAGCCGGATAGGCGCGCCATTCTGGTTTGGCATGGTCTTGCCGTAGAGCCCAACAGCCAGGAAGCTTAACTCGTTCATTGCCTCGTCCATGCGAAGACCTTCCTGATAAGGCCAGTCGATGGTGCTGAACAGCGAGCGCTGACCTCGCATCTGGTCCGGATCATAGAGGGTCTCGAAATAGACGTACTTCGCCCTGGAAGTCGGTTCGAGCCGCTTGAGAATGTCGGCCACGGGGATCCCGATCCAGGGAATCACCATCGACCAGGCCTCGACACAACGAAGCCGATACACCCGTTCCTGATACTCGTGAGGTTTCAGCAGATCTTCCAACGCATACGCACCGGGCCGATCACATGCGCCTTCAACAACCACGGACCAGGGATCAACGGTCATCTCATCGGCGTACTTCGCCGGATCCCCTTTTCCAGTGCCGAACTCGTAAAAGTTGTTGTAACGGGTTACGTCCTCAAAAGGGGTTTTCTCCTCGTCGGTGGAAAAGCCGGGCATCGGAACAAAATCCAGCGCTTCTCCCGGGACAGGAAGCTTCGCTGCCGACAACAGACCGGGCACTGAAAGGCCAGCGGCCACAGCCAGGGTGCCGGACATAAATTGACGTCGGTTCAGGTAAACAGACTCGGGCGTAACTTCAGAATGAGGCAAAGCCCAGGAAGGGCGTTTCTTGATGAGCATGGAAAGTCTCCGTCGGGGCATCAGCCAGCAAAGGCGTTGACCGGAGACTGTATTGAAAATTCCCGGACCTCACTGAGGAGGCCCGGAAGGGGTGCTCAGTCAGCGGCGCCTGGAGCTTTCCGTGGCTTGCCACGGAAAAGCGCACGAACAGGGCCGGACAACGCGTATATCAGAAATCCAGTAAACAATACGGTTGCAGGATCCAGCGCGATCACTACAAAAACCAGCACCACAAGCAGAATGGCGGCAAACGGTACACGGCCACGCAGGTCCAGATCCTTGAAACTGCGGTACAGAATATTGCTCACCATCAAAACACCGGCACCGCCGACCACAAACATGGTCAACAAGGTGAGCCAGGTAGACGGTTCGAAAAGATGGAAACACCAGACCAGGCCCGCGACACAGGCAGCCGCAGCCGGACTCGGCAAGCCGACAAAGAACTTCTTATCGACCGAGCCAATCTGGGTATTGAACCGTGCCAGGCGCAAAGCGGCGCCAGCCACGTAGATAAAGGTGATGGCCCAACCAACCTTGTCGAAGGCGTTCAGTGACCAGAAAAAGGCTACCAGCCCGGGAGCGACGCCGAAGGCCACCATGTCGGCCAGACTGTCGTACTCCTCACCGAATTTACTCTGGGTATTGGTCATCCGGGCGACCCGGCCGTCGAGACCGTCCAGAATCATCGACACAAAAATAGCGATGGCGGCATTGTCAAAGACGCCGTTGGCGGCAGACACAATGGCGTAAAAACCTGAGAACAGCGAAGCGGTTGTGAGCGCATTGGGAAGCAGGTATATCCCCTTGCGGCGCACGGGCGCACCTCCTACCAGCTCTTCCTCAACCACTTCCCCGGCCTCGACTTCATAGTCCGGGTTCTGCTTGCCGTCGGCGGCTTTTCTTTCTTCAGTCATTCCCATTACTCCGGAAAGCGTTTGGGCGGAGTATATACGAAAAACGCGGCCACCCGGGCCGCGTTTTTCAAAACCAGGCGGAATTCCGCTTAGTTTTTGTCCTTATCCACGATCTTGTTTGCGGAGATCCACGGCATCATACCGCGCAGCTTCTCACCAACCACTTCGATTTCGTGGGCAGCGTTCTGGCGACGACGCGCCGTCATGGACGGGTAGTTCAGAGCGCCTTCAGAAATGAACATCTTGGCATACTCGCCGCTCTGGATACGCTTCAGTGCATTGCGCATAGCTTCGCGAGACTGCTCGTTGATGATTTCCGGGCCAGTCACGTACTCACCATACTCCGCATTGTTGGAGATGGAGTAGTTCATGTTGGCGATGCCGCCCTCGTACATCAGGTCCACGATCAGCTTCAGCTCGTGCAGACACTCGAAGTAGGCCATTTCCGGCTCGTAACCGCCTTCCACCAGCGTTTCGAACGCGGCTTTAACCAGCTCCACAGTACCACCGCACAGAACGGCCTGCTCACCAAACAGATCGGTTTCGGTCTCATCCTTGAACGTGGTTTCAATGATGCCGGTACGACCGCCACCGATACCGCTGGCGTAGGACAGCGCCAGGTTCTTGGCGTTGCCGGAGGAATCCTGGAAGATGGCGATCAGGTCAGGAATACCACCGCCGTTGGCGAATTCGGTGCGCACTGTGTGTCCCGGTGCCTTGGGAGCAATCATGATGACGTCCAGATCCTTACGCGGAACGATCTGGTTGTAATGGATAGCAAAGCCGTGGGCGAACGCCAGGGTGGCGCCTTGCTGCAGATTCGGCTCGATTTCCGCCTTGTACAGCTGGGCCTGGTATTCGTCCGGAGTCAGAACCATGACAACGTCGGCGGCGGCAACGGCAGAGGGCACGTCGCTGGTCTTCAGACCATAGGCTTCCGCCTTGGCGATGGAAGAAGAACCCGGGCGCAGGCCCACGGTCACGTCAACGCCGGACTCTTTCAGGTTGCACGCGTGAGCGTGGCCCTGGGAGCCGAAACCAATGATGGCAACTTTCTTGCCCTGGATGATGGAAAGATCGCAATCCTTATCGTAGTAAACCTGCATGAGAAACCTCTGTTATTTGTGATGGCCCCGAAGAGCCATATTGTTCAAACCCTGTTTGAAATCTTTAAAGGCTGAGCACCTTCTCGCCCCGGGCGATACCGGATACACCGCTGCGCACCACTTCCAGTACGCCCGACGTGCCAACAGCCTGAATAAAGCCGTCCAGCTTCTCGCTGTCACCTGCCAACTGAACCGTGTAAACGGAGCTGGTCACATCCACGATCTGGCCGCGGAAAATGTCCACCGTACGCTTGATCTCGGCACGCTGGGAACCCGTGGCTTTCAGCTTGACCAGCATCAGTTCGCGTTCGATATGGGCGCCTTCGGTGAGATCCACCAGCTTGACGACTTCAATCAGCTTGTTCAGTTGTTTGGTGATCTGTTCGATCACCTTGTCAGAACCCGTGGTGGTCACCGTAAGACGGGACAACGTCTCGTCCTCGGTTGGCGCCACGGTGAGTGTTTCGATGTTGTAGTTGCGCTGGGAAAACAGACCTACCACCCGCGACAGGGCGCCAGGTTCGTTTTCAAGCAAAACAGAAATGATTCGACGCATGATCAGACCCTCTCCGTCTTGCTGAGCCACATATCTTTCATGGAACCTCGGGCAACCTGCATCGGATACACGTGCTCAAAACGGTCCACGTAGATATCCACGAATACCAGCTCGTCTTTCATGGCCAGCACTTCTTTCAGCTTGGTCTCCAGATCCTCCTTCTTCTCAATCCGGACACCCTTGTGGCCGTAGGCTTCCGCCAGCTTGATGAAGTCGGGCAGGGATTCCATGTAGGACTCGGCATGGCGGGACTCGTAGTTCATGTCCTGCCATTGCTTGACCATACCCAGAGCCTGGTTATTCAGGTTAATGATCTTAACCGGCAGGTTGTACTGCTTGCAGGTCGACAGCTCCTGGATGTTCATCTGGATACTGCCCTCACCGGTAATGCACAGCACTTCGTCGTCCGGATGGGTCAGCTTTACCCCCATGGCCGCCGGCAGGCCGAAGCCCATGGTGCCGAGACCACCGGAATTGATCCAGCGGTTGGGCTTATCGAACTTGTAGTACTGGGCCGCGAACATCTGGTGCTGACCCACATCGGAAGTCACGAAGGCCTCGCCGTTGGTCAAGCGACACAGCATTTCAATGACTTCCTGGGGCTTGATCACATCCGGGCTGGTCTCATAGCGCATGCCATGGAATGCCCGCCACTCGTCGATCTGCTTCCACCAGGAAGCGATTGCGTCCGCGTCCGGCTTTTCCTTGGCTTCCTTCACCAGCGACAGCATTTCCTTGAGCACAGCGTCAACCGGGCCAACGATGGGCACATCGGCATCGACGGTCTTGGAAATCGAGGCTGGATCAATGTCGATATGGATGATGCGCGCGCCCGGACAGAACTTCTCGGTAGCGTTGGTCACCCGATCATCAAAACGGGCTCCCACGCAGAGGATGAGGTCCGAGTGGTGCATGGCCATGTTGGCTTCGTAGGTGCCGTGCATGCCAAGCCAGCCCAGGTGCTGTTTATCGCTGGCTGGGTAACAGCCAATGCCCATCAGGGTATTGGTGATCGGATAGCCCAGCAGCCGTACCAGCTCGGTCAGCTGATCCGATGCCTTGCCCAGAACAACCCCACCACCTGCGTAGATAATTGGGCGCTTCGCCGCCAGCATCATGTCGACCGCTTTCTTGATCTGACCGGCATGGCCGCGAATAGCGGGGTTGTAGGAGCGCAGTTTGACCTTCTTGGGATAGGCGTACTCGTAACGCTCGTTCGGCGTGGTCATATCCTTGGGAATGTCCACGACCACAGGACCGGGGCGACCGGTCGCGGCAATGTAATACGCCTTGCGGATAATCTCCGGGATTTCCTCGGGATGACGGACACTGAGATTGTGCTTAACCACCGGACGGGAGACCCCCATCATATCGGTTTCCTGGAACGCGTCCTCGCCGATGAGGGTGGACGCAACCTGGCCGCAAAGAACCACCATCGGGATGGAATCCATGAATGCGGTGGCAATGCCGGTGATGGTGTTGGTGGCTCCAGGACCCGAGGTCACCAGTACGGTACCTGGTTTTCCGGTCGCGCGGGCATAACCGTCGGCCATGTGGACCGCCGCCTGCTCGTGCCTTACCAGAATGTGTTTGACTTTGTCCTGCCTGAACAGCGCATCATAAATATGAAGGGCTGCACCACCCGGATAGCCGTATATGTATTCGATACCTTCATCTTGAAGGGACCGGATCAGCATATCGGCGCCAGACAATAACTCCACGATTTTCTACCCTCTTCTACGAGTGAATGAGCCGGGAAGGCTCCCGGTTGCCTGGATTCACGGTGTCCATGCTTCTTTTGAAAGCGGAACCGGCTGCTCCTCCACACCTTGTTAAGAGGTTGTCTCCTGGCCAGCCGCCCTCCTGAGGGTTGCGGAGAACGGCCAATCAACGGGTTGCACGTAAGCAACAACCATCCCGCGACGGATGCGCGGCGCGTTCAGTGTGGTAATTGATGGGGGATACTCGCTCGGGATTGCCTGCCGTATTGACCCCAGTCTTCAGGCAATCGGTAATTCTGACAGCGCGAAACTCCCTGTCAATAGCCGCTGCAGGTTTCTGTGCCTATACTGGCCGAAGGTCTGCCATACTTGGAACAAATCCGATACAAAGATTTGAACCAGACAGAAGAAAATCCGCAATAGCGATGGCATGATAGGCAACATTGAAATTAAAAAACGGGCCCGGTCTATCCAGTTTGTCTGCCTGCCCGGGAGCAGTGAACATACGCGAGTTGAGCCATGAACAGAAAAATCCTGACGCTGACCTTATTGCTGGCCGTTGTACCAGGTGTCGCCACGAGCGCCTCTGTCTATAAATGGACCGATGAAAACGGAGTTACCCACTTTGGCGACCGACAGCCCACGGGCTCGAAGGCCGAGCGGGTCAATGTGCGTTCCGGCACTTCTACCGATGCTTCTGGCAACCGGCAGAGCCCTCAGGAGCGTCTGCAGAATATGCAGGAACAGCAGAACGAGCAGGCGGAACAGCGCCAGGAAACGGCAGTTGAGGAGGCCCGCAGAAAACAGCGGGAGGCGAACTGCGCGACCGCACGCTCCAACCTGGACGTGATTGACCGTAACGCACGAATCCGCATTGAAGAAAATGGCGAGCAACGCTACCTCAGCCCAGAGGAAATTGCCGAAAAGCGGGCAGAATTTGAGCGAATTGCGGAAGAGAACTGCGGACCAGAAGAACAGTAAGATGAAAAAAAGGGGTCAGATGAAAGCCTTCATCTGACCCCGGTTTCAAGCTCAAGCCTTGGCGAATGCCAGGTGGTGGTCCTCCACCGTACCCTTGATGACATCCCCCGGTACAAACTCTCCCTGTAGCAAACGCTGGGCCAGCGGATTCTCGATCATTCGCTGAATAGCCCGCTTCAAAGGCCGCGCGCCATATACCGGGTCGTACCCGACTTCGGCCAGCAACTCCATCGCGGCGTCATCCAGATCCAGTTTCATGTCCTGCTCTTTCAGGCGCTTGCTCAGAGATTCAATCTGAATCCGGGCAATACCCTGGATCTGGCTCTCCGCCAGCGGGTGGAACACCACCACTTCGTCCACCCGGTTGATGAACTCGGGGCGGAAATGGGTGCCGACGACTTCCATGACGGCATTCTTCATCACCTCGTAGTTCTCCTCGCCGGCTTTCTGCTGGATGATGTCCGAGCCGAGGTTTGAGGTCATGACAATGACCGTGTTCCGGAAGTCGACGGTCCTGCCCTGCCCGTCCGTCAGGCGACCATCCTCAAGTACCTGCAAAAGTATGTTGAACACATCCGGATGGGCTTTTTCCACCTCATCCAGCAACAAGACGGAATACGGCCGGCGGCGAACCGCTTCGGTCAGGTAGCCACCTTCCTCGTAGCCGACATAGCCCGGAGGCGCACCAATCAGGCGGGCCACGGAATGCTTCTCCATGAACTCGGACATATCGATGCGCACCATGGCTTCCTCGGTATCAAACAGGAAGGACGCCAGGGCCTTGCACAGCTCGGTTTTACCCACACCGGTCGGGCCAAGGAACAGGAACGAACCGTTGGGGCGATTGGGATCGGACAACCCCGCCCGCGAACGGCGCACGGCGTTGGAAACAGCTTCAACCGCTTCATCCTGGCCGATAACCCGACCATGAAGCGCCTCTTCCATGCGCATCAGCTTATCGCGCTCACCTTCAAGCATCTTGGAGACCGGAATGCCGGTCCACTTGGAAACGATCTCGGCGATTTCCTCGTCGGTTACCCGGTTGCGAAGCAGCTTCATTTCCATCATTTCTGCCTGGCTGGCCATATCCAGCTGGCGCTCAAGCTCAGGAATCTGCCCGTACTGGAGCTCGGACATCTTGCCGAGATCACCGGCACGACGGGCATTCTCCAGATCGATGCGAGCCTGCTCCAGACGGCTCTTGATCTTCTGGGAACCATGCAGAGCGGCCTTTTCGGTATTCCAGACTTCTTCCAGATCGGCGTATTCTCGCTCGACACCAGTGATCACGTCGGACAGCTCCGACAGGCGCTTTTTCGAGGCGGCATCGGTCTCTTTCTTGAGAGCTTCACGCTCGATTTTCAACTGAATCAGGCGACGCTCAAGACGATCCAGGGCCTCGGGTTTGGAATCCATTTCCATGCGGATCTGGGAAGCTGCCTCGTCCACAAGGTCAATGGCCTTGTCCGGCAGCTGCCGGTCGGCAATGTAACGGTGAGACAGCTTGGCGGCGGCGATGATGGCACCGTCTGTCACCTCAACCCCGTGGTGCACTTCGTAACGCTCTTTCAAGCCCCGCAGGATGGCGATGGTATCTTCCTCACTGGGTTCGCTCACCAGCACTTTCTGGAAGCGACGCTCAAGAGCCGCGTCCTTCTCGATATTTTCACGGTATTCGTCCAGGGTGGTCGCGCCCACGCAGTGCAGCTCGCCACGAGCGAGCGCCGGCTTGAGCATATTACCCGCATCCATGGAGCCTTCGGCCTTGCCGGCACCAACCATGGTGTGAATCTCGTCGATGAACAGGATGATCTGACCTTCCTGCTTGGACAGTTCGTTCAGAACAGCTTTCAGGCGTTCTTCAAACTCACCCCGGAACTTGGCGCCGGCAATAAGGGCACCCATATCGAGTGACAGGACTTTCTTGTCCTTGAGGCCATCGGGCACCTCGCCGTTGACGATACGCTGGGCCAACCCTTCGACGATGGCGGTTTTACCAACGCCGGGCTCACCGATGAGGACCGGGTTGTTCTTCCGGCGACGCTGCAATACCTGAATGGTGCGGCGAATTTCATCATCGCGACCGATCACCGGGTCCAACTTGCCGGCCTCCGCTCGCTCGGTAAGGTCGATGGTGTATTTGGACAGAGCCTGACGGTTTTCTTCGGCGCTGGCGTCGTTGACGGCTTCGCCGCCGCGAACGTCATCAATGGCCTTTTCGAGGGCAGCTTTATCAACGCCCTGCTCCCTGAGCACCCGGCCAAGGGTACCCCGGTCTTCCAGAGCGGCCAGCAACATGAGCTCACTGGAGATGTACTGGTCTTTGCGCTTCTGGGCGAGCTTGTCGGCAATGTTGAACAGCCGGCCCATGTCATTGGACATGGAGACGTCGCCGGCCGATCCCTGCACTTCCGGCAGGTTTTCGATTTCCCGGGCGATCGCCTGGCGAATGCGTCCGGGCTCTGCGCCGGCCTGCTTGAGCAGCGGCTTGATCGCGCTGCCTTCCTGATCAAGCAGTGCCTGCATCAGGTGCACCGGCTCAATAAAGTTGTGATCTTTTCCGACCGCGATGGACTGTGCGTCCGCGAGGGCGGTCTGCAGCTTGCTGGTCAGCTTGTCGATTCTCATGCGTACTTTCCCCAAATTTCTGCGAATACCATGGTGCCTTGGGTGGCGGATATTCGATTGCTTTGACAGTTAATGTAGGGGCAAGTAGAGCGACTTCAAGCGGGGCTGCGATGTATTCGTCAGAAAATTGACGGCCGTCAGGTTTGAGTTTGGTGCTGGGTGCAAGGCTGGCGCGAGGCTGCTTTCCAGAACACGCCGTGAATACATCCCTGTAGGCTTGGCTGCAGCATCCATGCTGCAGACAGTTCTGGAAAGCAGCCTCGCACCAGCCACCGGACTTTTCAGTAACCGCCTCGCCGCCGCCAATTCAAGCTGGACATTTAACTTGTTAGCCAGACCAGCGTGGCCATCCGCCCGGTTCGACCATCCCTGCGGTAAGAAAAAAACCGATCTGAATCCTTAACGGTACAAAGCCCACCGCCAGTCACGTTGGAAACACCGAGATGATTTAGCCGCAAAGTGGCAAGGGCATAGATATCTGCCATGAAATGACCCGACCGAGCGCCTTCGGCTCTGAAGGCGTGGACCGCTTTGGGACCATGGTCAAGGAAGGCGTCACGCACTTCCGGGCCGACCTCGAAGCTGTCCGGACCGATGGCCGGGCCGAGCCAGGCTTGCAGAGCTTCGGGCGCAACGGCCATCTTGCTCACCAGGTTCTCGATAACACCGCCACACAGGCTTCGCCAGCCACAGTGGGCGGCACCGACGACTGTTCCTTCGCTATCAGCAAGGATAACGGGCAGGCAGTCAGCAGTAAGGATGGCGCAGGCGATGCCCGGATGACGGGTGTAGCTGGCGTCAGCCTTGGCGATTTGTCCGACGTTATCAGGGTTCAGTTCGACAACATCGATACCGTGCACCTGATTGAGCCAACCGATCTGCTCGCTTTTCAGCCCTGTGGACTCGGCGAGTCTTCGTCGATTCTGTCGCACATGATCCGGGTCGTCTTCGACGTGAACACCGAGGTTAAGACTGTTCCAGGGGCGACCGCTGACGCCACCGGCGCGGGTCGTGCTGATGGCCCGCACTCTATCGGGCGCAGGCCAGTCCGGTTTGAGGGCATCACCTTCAATAGTCACGGGTTTCCAGTTCCCGGGCGTGTTTGCGGAGAGCTTCGATCAAGGCAACCATATCCTCAGGCAGGGGAACCTCCCAGGTCATGATTTCACCGGTTTCCGGGTGTTCCAGGGTGAGCTGCCGGGCATGGAGAGCCTGGCGGTTGAACGCCGAGAGGGCCTCTCGAAGCTCGTCTGTGGTTCCCTTGGGCAGTCTCAGCCGACCTCCATAGAGCGGATCTCCGACCAGCGGGTGTTTTACATGGGCCATATGAACCCGGATCTGATGGGTTCGGCCGCTTTCCAGTTTGCAGCGGACGTGAGTGTGGGCGGCAAAACGTTCCACCAGGCGATAATGGGTGACCGCCGGTTTGCCGGAGGCGACGACCGCCATTTTCTTGCGCTCCCGAGGATGCCGGCCGATGGGCGCATCAACCGTTGCGCCACCGGTGAGGGTGCCAACGACGACGGCCTCGTACTCACGACCCATGGTTCGGGTTTGCAGCTGATCGACCAGGGACGTATGCGCAATCAGGCTACGGGCCACGACCATAATGCCCGAGGTGTCTTTGTCGAGGCGGTGTACGATACCCGCCCTCGGCAGATTCTCGACCTCCGGTGCGTAGTTCAGCAGGGCATTGACCAGGGTTCCATCGGCATGGCCGGCGGCCGGGTGCACCACCAGGCCCGCGGGCTTGTTGATGACCAGCAAGTGCTCGTCCTCATAGACGATATCGAGCGAGATTTCCTCGGCCTGCCAGCTCACCTGAGCTTCCGGCTCGGCATCCAGCGCCAGGCGATCGTCCAGAATCACCTTGTCCCGAGGCTTTCGCACCTCGCCATTTACTGTTAGCGCACCGCTTTTGATCCAGGATTGCAGGCGGGAACGGGAGTGTTCGGGCATCAGCTCTGCTGCGGCCTGATCCAGGCGCCTGTCGCTCAATTCCGGCGGCACAACAAAGTTGGCGAGGATTCGTTTTTCAGATGACATTAAGCCCCCAGGGCCTGTGTGTGTTACGTTTCGGTCAGATTATTGGAAACAGCGGGGCATTGCTCTGCACATGGCGTCACTTCCCCGCTACAATGACTGCCCTTGAATCAATCGACATTATACGGGATTCCGGAATGAGATCAGGTCTTCGTTTGCTCCTACTTTCCACACTGGTTGTTCTGGTCAGTGCCTGCGCCTCCAACAAGCAGGAGGAAGTGCTTCCGGAGAAGACCTATTACGAGAACGCCCGCGAGGCCATGACCTCTGGAAACTTCAATGAGGCAGAGCAGAACCTGGACGCCCTGGAAACCTATTACCCCTTCGGTCGCTACGCAGAGCAGGCCCAGCTTGACCTGATCTATGCCCGCTACCAGAACCTCGACCTCGAGGGCTCCCGTGCAGCCGCCGACCGGTTCCTGCGTCTTAATCCGCAAAGCGACCATGCAGACTACGCGCTCTACATGCGCGGCCTGGCCTCCTATAACCTGGATATCGGCCTCGCGGCCCGCTATTTCCCGATTGATGTCGCGGCTCGGGATCCGGGTGAGCAGTTGCAGTCTTTCCGCGATTTTTCTGAACTGCTGAACCGCTATCCGGACAGCCAGTACGTCGCGGATGCCCGCCAGCGAATGATCGCGGTGCGCAATCGCATGGCCGAACTGGAACTCTACGCGGCCCGCTACTATGTGAAACGCCAGGCCTATGTCGCAGCCAACAACCGGGCACGATACATCATCGAGAATTACCCGACAGCGACGGTTACCGAAGAAGCCCTGATTATCCTCGCGGAAACCTTCCGCTTCCTCGAACTAAGAAAAGGATCGCAGGATGCCATTGCCATACTGCGCACCAACTTTCCGGAGAGTGACGCCTTCAATGCCGACGGCGAGTTTGAGGTGGACCTGCTGAAGGGCGAAAACCGGTCACTGACGAACGTCGTAACCTTTGGCTTGATGGGCGACGAGTAAAGTTTGAAAGAGTGAAATTGGGGTCAGAAGAAAAACCGTTGATGAATTGTTCCTCTGACCGGTTTTTCTTCTGACCCCGAACTCCCGCGTCTACTTGCCGCTTTTCCAGCCATTCGTAATCGGATAACGACGGTCTTTCCCAAACCCGCGCTCCGTAATGCGGACGCCGATCGGTGCCTGCCTGCGTTTATACTCGTTGATATCTACGAGGCGAATAACCCGTTCAACGTCGACTCGCTCGAAACCTTCAGCAACAATCGCATCGGCACTGAAATCCCGCTCTACATACAGATTCAGGATCTGATCGAGCACGTCATAACCGGGCAGGCTGTCCTCGTCTTTCTGATCCGGCGCCAGCTCTGCCGAGGGTGGACGAGTGATCACCCGCTCGGGGATCACTTCGCCCTCCGAAAGCGTGTTGCGGTATTTGGCCAGACGGAACACCAGGGTTTTAGGAACATCCTTTAGAACGTCAAAGCCGCCCGCCATATCGCCATAAAGCGTTGAGTACCCCACTGCCATCTCGCTCTTGTTTCCGGTGGTCAACACCAGGGAACCGAACTTGTTGGATAGGGACATCAATAAGACGCCACGCAGTCGCGCCTGCAGGTTTTCCTCGGTTGTATCCGGCGCAGTGCCCTCAAAAGGCCCGGCCAGAGTTTCCATAAAGGCGTCGTACATGGGCTCAATCGAGAACACGTCGTACTGCACGCCCAGGGCGACGGCCTCCGCTTCGGCATCCTCAAGGCTCATGCTGGAGGTGTAGCGAAACGGCATCATCACCGCGCGTACCCGATCCTTGCCCAGTGCATCGACGGCAACCGCCAGAGTCACTGCCGAGTCGATACCGCCTGAAAGCCCCAGAACCACCGATTTGAATCCGTTCTTGTTGACGTAATCCCGAACACCGGTCACCAAAGCGCTGTAGACATTGGCCTCAAGCGAAGGCTCTTCCGGCAAGGGCTGGGATACTGGCTGACAATGGTGCTCGCATAGGAAGTCGACCGGATAAAGGCCTTCGCCAAACTGCGGAGCTTCTGCAGTGAGCACACCGGAATGGTCGAACACCATGGAGCCACCGTCAAAAACCAGCTCGTCCTGGCCACCCACCAGGTTCACGTACACGATACTGACCAGATTCTCCCGGGACTTCCGCTCTAGCAATGCCTTCCTGCGTGCCTGTTTGTCGATATCATAGGGCGAGGCATTTAGGTTCAGGATAAGGCGGGCGCCTGCAGCGGCGCAGTCCTCCACCGGCCCTTCTTTCCAGAGATCTTCACACACAGTAATTCCCACCGGAACGCCCCGGATATCCAGAGTCAGGACATCCCGGCCCTCGGCGAAGTAACGCTTCTCATCGAACACCTGATAGTTGGGTGGGAAACGCTTGAAGTACCGACCGGTGATTTCGCCTCCATCAATGACCACCGCCGCGTTGTACAGCAGCGCGCCATGGCGAAGAGGAGCACCGATAACAATCACCGGATCCAGCTTTTCCGCCTGCAGCCTTTCCAACGCTTCGTTGACCCGGACTTCCAGGCTCGGGCGCAACAGTAGATCCTCCGGCGGATAGCCGGTCAGGCAAAGCTCGGGAAAAACCACAATGTCCGCCTGATGCTCGGACGATGCCCGGCGGGCAGCCTCAAGGATAAGCTCGGTATTGCCAGGAATATCGCCTACCAGAAAATCCAATTGGGCCATCACCACCCGCAATTTTCTTGGAGACTCCCCGGACGCTGCCTGGTTTCCGGACACGGACATAAATCGGCTCCTGTAACTCATTGCCATGAAAAGGCTATTATAACCCCGCATAGGCGTGGATTTCTTCCGACCAACAGCGGATTCCTGTAAATCATGGCAGCAGATACACCAGTACGATCGGCCGAGGCGCTCGGCCCGGCCCCCTCGACACCGTCCGGAATCCAACAGGCCAAGCTGTTCAGGATCTACAACCACTACCGACTAGTGGTGAGCCTGATGCTGGTGGCACTGCTATTCGTGGATCCCGTCAACTTTGATATGCGCTTCCGACTGCTGGATTATTATCAGGCCGGCGTTTCCGCTTACCTGGGTCTAAATGCCTTCATTGCCCTGCTTCTTGTGGCCGGTTTTCACCCCAGCCGACGCCATATAACGCTTTCGATCCTGCTTGACATTCTGATCATGCATGGCCTGTTGCTGGCCAGTACAGGTATTACCAACGGTCTGGCCAACCTGGTGATTGTGTCTGTAGCGGCGGGTAACATCCTGACGCCCAGCCGGATGGGAACCTTCTATGCGGCTCTCGCTGCTATCTGCTCCCTGGGCATATCCGGATGGGCCTTACTGGCGCTGGGTGAGTCCGCTGATGATATCGTCCGAGCCGGCTCACTGGGCATCCTTTACTTTGCAGCCGCGTTCGTTCTGCAAAGTATCTCCCGACGAATGATGCGCAGCGAGGCTCTGGCCAGCAGCCGAGCCCGCAGCATTGCCGAACTGGAACAGATCAACAAACAGATTATCCAACGCATGCGTACCGGTATTCTGGTACTGGACCGTTTTGGCCAGATCCGCGTTGCCAACGCCGCCGCCGAGGAGCTTCTATATGGCTCACCCAAGACTTCGGTGCCAATCCAAGAGCGCGCAACCGTGTTACCCAAACCACTCAAACAGGGTCTGGACGCTTGGTTAAAGGACCCCACACAGCGGATAGAGCCTTTCCAACCGTCAGCCACCTCCCCGCTGTTACAGGCCAACTTTACCCAACTGGATCAGGAGCGGGGCGACCAGATTCTTGTGTTCATCGAGGACATGAGCAAAGTCACCCAGCAGGCCCAGCAAATGAAACTGGCATCGCTGGGCCGACTCACTGCCGGCATCGCCCATGAAATCCGCAACCCGTTGGGTGCAATCAGCCACGCAGCCCAGCTTATGGAAGAAGCACCGAACCTGGAAGCCGGCGACCGCCAGATGCTGGCGATCATCCAGCGACACTCCCGCCGGGTGAACGGGATTATCGAAAACGTTCTTGATCTTTCAAGACGCCGGGCCGCCAATGCAGATCTGATCGAAGTCGCACCCTGGCTCCAGGAATTTCGGGAAGATTTCCTGCAAACGCAGGACGAGGACTGCACCACAGCCAACATTGTTCTGAAAATCGATCCGCAACTACCGCCAGCGCGGTTCGACAAAAGCCAGATTGAGCAGGTGATGGTGAACCTTTGCGACAACGGTTTACGCTACAGTCAGCAGCACTCGGGCCAGCAAAAGATCGGAATACACGCCGGGGCAACCGAGGATGGCGAGCGGGCCTATATCGATGTGCGGGACCTGGGCCCCGGCATTGCGCCGGAAAACAGAAACTCAGTGTTCGAACCGTTTTTCACCACAGACAAGACCGGGACCGGGCTCGGGCTTTATCTGGCCAGGGAACTGTGCGAGGCTAATCAGGCGCATCTTTCCCTGGTAGAAGACAACAAGCCCGGCTGCTGTTTTCGCATTACATTTGCTCACCCGGGGCGAATGATCTGAACCGGCGCCAGCGGATATCGGGCGCTTGAACAACGACATGGAACCGACGACACAAGATGACCACATACACAGCGCTGATCGTTGATGATGAACCGGACATTCGGGAGTTACTTGAAATCACCCTTACCCGGATGGGCATCACAACCCTCACGGCACCCGACGTAACCAGTGCCCGGGCATTACTGGAACAGAACACCACCCACCTCTGCCTGACCGACATGAACTTGCCAGACGGTAATGGTATCGAGCTGGTCCAGTGGATCCAGAAACACTCTCCGGCCACGCCTGTCGCCGTGATCACAGCCTACGGCAATATGGACACCGCGATTGAATCGCTCAAAGCCGGGGCCTTTGACTTCGTCTCCAAACCGGTCGAACTGCCCCGATTAAGGGAACTGGTCAACAGCGCCCTCAAACTCGCTGAGCCCAAGGCAGACGCGGAAGAGGCAGACGATGAGCCAGGCCTGTTGCTGGGTAAATCGCCAGAGATCCGCAAACTCCGTAACCAGACCCGAAAACTGGCCAGAAGCCAGGCACCGGTTTTTATCAGTGGCGAGTCCGGCAGCGGTAAGGAACTGGTGGCCAGAATGATTCATCTTCAGGGCCCCCGCCGCGAAGGTCCATTCGTCGCGGTGAATTGCGGCGCCATTCCCTCGGAACTGATGGAAAGCGAATTCTTCGGCCACAAGAAAGGCAGCTTTACCGGCGCCGTGGAGAACAAAGACGGCCTGTTCCGCTCTGCCAACGGAGGTACCCTATTCCTTGATGAAGTGGCAGACCTGCCCCTGGCCATGCAGGTGAAACTGCTCCGCGCCATACAGGAAAAAGCCGTTCGGCCCGTCGGGGACACCAAGGAAGTGCCCGTCGACATTCGGGTACTGAGCGCCACCCACAAGAATCTGCCGGAGCTGGTCCAGGAAGGCAGCTTTCGTCAGGATCTTTTCTACCGGATTAACGTGATCGAACTCGCAGTACCACCCCTGAGAGAGCGGCCGGATGATATTTCTCTGCTTTCGAATCACATTCTTGAACGGATTGCGAAAGAGTATGAGTGTGACCCTGCCTCGTTAACGCCAGCGGCCGTGGACAGACTGCGAGGCTATGACTTTCCGGGCAATGTCCGGGAACTGGAAAACGTCTTGGAGCGGGCTTTTACCCTGTGCGACGCCGATCAGATCGATGCTGATGATCTGCATCTGGGGAATGGTGTTCAGCATGCAGCTTCGGCGTCGCAGATCATTGCCGAGGGCCAGGTTGGCGAGGGAGAAGGAATCGCCGTGCCCGATGGGGAAATCGATCTGGAAGGGTATCTGGAGAAGATTGAACGACAGGCCATTGAGAAGGCGCTCGAAGCGACCCGGTGGAACAAAACTGCAGCTGCAAAAAGACTGGGAATCAGTTTTCGGGCACTGCGATATCGATTAAAGAAGCTAGGCATGGAATAGCTATCTCCACAGATGGTTGTCTTTTTTTCAACTATAGGTCGCATTCAGACATATAATAATTCAATGCCTCATCACAGGACGTGAGAGGTTAATTACTTGATCTACCTACAAGGATGTAACAATGGATTCCTCGCTAAAAAAGCAAGGCTTCACCCTGGTTGAAGCAGTTGTCACTGTGGCACTGATTGCCATCACGGCAAGCGTGGCCAGCATTTCGTGGAGCGGCGTTGTTTCCGCCAGTCGTCATAATGATCTGGTTAATGGCACACATAGACTGTTCGCAACCGCTCGCAGCTTTGCCGTTCATCAGGGAACCCTCACCACAGTCTGCCCACTCTCTGCGCAACTGCAGTGCGTTGACGACTGGAACCAACCTGTCTCAGTCTTCCCGGACATGAACAACGACAAACGTCCGGATTCGAACAAGGTTCACAAAGTCCTTGAACTCACTAAAACCGGCTCCCATCTCTTTTCAAGGACAGCGGGGAGAGGTTACTTCCAGTTTTCATCGGACGGCATGAGCCACGGCACGATGGGAAGCCTCGTCGCATGCTCACGCTTGAATACAGCCGAATTCGAAATGACTTATATGGCCATCAATATAGGTGGTCGCCTGAGATCACTGAGAGACAAGAACCGCGACGGCAAGATAACACTCCCCTGGGGAACCATAATCAAGTGCCCCGGTTGACGCATAAAATCAGGCATGAACCGCTCGCCCCCTTAATCCTGCCATTCGTCGCCGAAACGATGCAGAGTGAAAAACACTCTGTTTCAATAGGACGATAGCCAAGAACAGGATTGGATATGATAAAAAAAACCTCGGGTTTCACTCTTATAGAGTTGATGATTACCGTCGTTCTCCTCGCGATTGTGGCTGCAGTTGCGGTCCCTGGCTTTAATCGGGCGATCGAAGGAAACAGACTGGTATCGGGCACCAACCTGTTGGTGTCATCGATCAAACTTGCGAGAACCGAAGCCATCAAACGCGGCACGGCTGTCACGCTGAGTACCGATGGAGGTCTGGGCGGGGGCTGGTGCGTCCATACTGGCGACGCAACTGGCGACTGCGCCAATGATCAGATAAGGGCATTCGAAGCCCCTCAGAGCCTGACATTCACGGAGACCGCCGGCGATCTGGTTTTTGATCGAAGGGGATTCCTGATCCCGCAGACTGCGCAGTCCTTCACCATTGCGCCCAACGGGTGTGCCTCGGGCGCCAATACCTTCCGGACTATCCGTATCAGCCCGGTAGGCAGAACCGAGATTGATGGCGGAGCATGCCCATGAAACATTCTCTAACACGGAAACCCGGAGCACGATCTTTTGCTTTTCCGGTTAACAAACAGTCGGGCGTTGGCCTTATCGAAATAATGGTGGCGGTGTTGGTGCTCGGCATCGGGATCCTGGGGATAGCATCAACCCAAATCATATCGCTACAAATGAACACCCAATCCCAGAATCGCAGTCAGGCGGTTTTGTTGGCTGAGGATCTTCTCGACAGGATCCGCGCAAACTCCGACAACCCTGGGGCTTACGCGCTCGCACAAGGCGATGCGCAAGGGGCAAACAATGGCGCATGCGATACGTCGTTCGTTCCCGGAAATGCCTCAGTCAGCGCCAATGACATCGCAGCATGGGAAAACAACCTTGCCTGTTTACTACCTGCAGCCGAGAGAACGGTTGCAGTAAACGGCGATACCGTGACGGTGACCATCGACTGGGATCAGGATGATGCCGCTATGAACCCTGTTGTAGTGAGGACACAGATTTGATGATACACAAGTCGAAATCTTACGCCCGGTTACCAAGGCCTGCCCCGCTAGCCCCACAGTCTGGCCTGTCACTGGTCGAGCTAATCATTTCGCTGGCTCTTGGTCTCATTATTACCCTGGGTGTCACGCAAATTTACCTCAGCGGCAATGACACCTATCGTCAGACCCAGGGGCTTGCGCACGCCCAGGAAAGCACACGCTTTGTGTCGGCGGTCTTATCCCCGGATCTGCGATCTGCGGGCAGTTTTGGCTGCCTGGCCGAAATGGGGCTGCCCCTGGATCAGGTTGTTGACAATCGCCTGAATGGCGGGCTGGTTGTCCCTCTGAGCCAACCCGTTCAGGGATGGGATTATACAGGGACGGGCCCCGGAGACAGCGTCACTCTGGCGGGGGCCCTGGCAACGCCGACCGCAGGGAACTGGGCTTCTGGCACAGCGGGCACCTCCCTGCCGGCATCGCTTGCCGGATCTGTCGTCACCAATTCCGATGTCATTATCGTGAATGGCCTTACACCGCTGAGCGTGCCGGTGGATGCCGGCAATCCCCAGAATGGAAACAGTATCAACCTGACCGACAATTCTGGTGTTCCAGTTAATCGAATTGTTCTTGCAACTTTGGGAGATTGCTCAGAAGGCGAACTGTTCCAAAAGAGCAATAATGCCAATTCTAGCGCAATCACAATGGCAGGAGGCAATGTCAGCCCGGGAAATAATGGCAACAATTTCAATCTCGCCTATGAGCCACAAACCAAAGTCTATGAATTCACCTCGATGGCCTATTACATTGGTCAAGGCACCAATGGCGAACCGGCCCTGTTCAGACGTCTAATGACGCCGCTTCAGACGCCTCAGGAGCTTGTCTCCGGTGTCGAAACGCTCCAGATTCTTTATGGAGTTGATACTGGCGGAAGCAATGCTGCCGACGACTATGTTCCCGCTGACGAGGTAACTGACTGGGAGGAGGTCGCAAGTGTACGCTTTTCGGTTCTGACTCGGAGCCAGGACGATGTGCTTGACCAGCCAAACGGTCGCAGTTTCGACATGCTGGGCAGCGAGGTGAGCCAAGCGAATAACGGAGACAGCCGTGTTCGCATCGTCTCCGTAACTACAACATCATTGAGAGGGCGGATGGAATGATCAAGCGTGCAAACACACCAGTCATTAACTCGGCGCCTTTTTCTACAACGCAGAGGGGGGCAACCCTGGTAGTGGCTCTGTTCATGCTTCTGCTTATCTCTCTTCTCGCGGTTGGCGGCATGCAGGGTTCCATCATGCAGGAGCGGATGGCCAGCAATGCACACGACGGAGCTATGTCCTTCCAGGCCTCTGAAGCTGGGCTTCGCCAGGGAGAAGCAGACCTGATAGGCAGCCTCGCCAGCCGCCAAACAGCATTCGCAACCAACAGGCTGACCACGCCCTGGAATTGGGATGGCAATAACCCTGCGGCTGCTGGAACCGGGAATGCTGGCGCCGGTGTCAGCGCTCAACCTGCTTATCATCAAGCGCGCTTAGCCGATGTATGTCCAATCGAGCCAGGACAACCCTGTTTTGAGCGCTTCGAGGTAACCTCTCGCGGCCAGGGCGGCAGCCCGAACGCTATTAGCGTCGTACAGTCAACCGTGCTCTTACCCCCGGAGTAATCATGAGCGCCATGCACACATCGCAGCCGAATCGTTGCCGTTTGCTCCAACTGGAGATTAAGCCATGAAACAGAAAACGAGAATACTCAAGAAAAATATCCACCTATCCAGGCTATCAACGTTTGCGGCAAGCCTACTTTTCTCGCTTGCAACAACACAAGCGGCTTTTGCCCAAGTAAACCTGGCTTCGGTGCCGCTGTTCTTGAAAGAGTCCGTTGACCCCAACCTGATGTTTGTCTTCGATGACTCAGGCTCAATGGGCTGGCGTTACATGCCTGACAATCTAGGGGGAGACGCAAACGAAAACTGGTATTATTCGAGCGATGTCAACAAAATTTATTACGATCCGGACGTTACCTATCTTCCCCCATATAAGCCTGATGGCAGCGGCCGCTATCCAAACTCCTCTTATACCAGCGCCCCGGTAAATGGGTTTGACCCGAACTCGGGGACGGATAATCTAAGCACGTACATTCGTTTCGATCAGATTGGATCCATTGAAGAAGGTTTCTATATGGATCTTATCCAGTCGCCCCAGTGCATAGCGAACCCGAAGGTCAACAGCTGTTTTAACACGGTCCTGCTTAATAACGCGACAGCCGATGTGAAGCAGAATTATGCCAACTGGTTTTCCTACTACAGCACGAGGGACAAGGCAGCAAAGTCGGGGATAACTGAGGCCTTTTTTAATCTGCCGGAAAACATTCGGGTCGGCTATGGTGCCATCAACGTCAACAACAATACCATTGATGGAGTGGCCGACACTGACACTATCGTCAGTGGCGTCCGTCCCTACACAAGCGCAAGAAGACAACAGTTTCTTACCTGGTTGCATGGCAAGAGTGTAAGCGGGGGAACTCCACTCAGAACTGCCCTCAAGGATATTGGTGAGTATTACTCCAGAAGCGACAACCAGGGTCCCTGGGGCGCAACGCCTGGCACCAATGACACCACTGCGCAGGTAGAGTGCCGTCAGAGTTTCTCCATTCTAATGACAGATGGTATCTGGAACGGTGGTAGTCCAAGCGTTGGCAACGTCGACAATACTGCGGGCCCCTCTTATACGAACCCCGACCCTGATGGCGACGATTTCTCCTATACGGCAGTTTCGCCGTTCGCAGACAGCCATTCCAATACACTCGCCGATGTGGCAATGGAGTACTGGAAAAACGACCTTCGAACGGACCTCGCGAACAAAGTCCCGACAGGAACTGTCGATCCGGCATTCTGGCAACACATGGTTACGTTTACCATCGGCCTTGGTGTCGTTGGCGACATCTCTGAGGCAGATGCAACCGCTGCGATTGCGTCTGGAGATCAGATAACTTGGCCAGAGCCAGATGATAATCGAAGCCCCGAAAACATCGATGACTTGTTGCATGCTGCCATCAACGGCAGGGGCGGTTACGCAAGCGCGCAGGATCCTGGGGCTTTTACCTTGGCTATCCAGGAATTCCTGGGTGATCTGACTGCTCGCGCCCAAACCTCCGCTTCCTCTGCTGCGGTCAGCTCCGCTGTCCTCAGAACGGAATCGTTGGGCTTCTTTGCGGGATTCAGGAGCGAAGACTGGTCGGGCACGTTGACCGGCTTCAACTTTGATCAAGGTTCCGAGATCTGGAATGCGGAAACAGTACTGGCTAATACAACACCTGCAAACCGAACGCTGATTACTCACAATGGCACCTCAGGCGTCGAATTGGCATTCAGCAGCACAAGTTCCCTTTCGAACCTCTCGACAAATCAGCAACAGGCATTGAACGCCGATCCTACACTGGCATCAACCGTGGACAACCTTGGTTATAAGCGTTTGGCATGGCTACATGGAGACACAAACGCGGACAGCTCATTCAGGTCCCGTGAAACAATTGATCAATCCGGTGCTTCCGTAACTCGCCTGCTCGGCGACATTATCAATGCGAATCCCCAATTTGTAGGTAAATCCAATTTTGGATTTAGCAGACTGCCTTCGACTGAGGGAAGCAGCTACGGAGCTTTTCGTTCAACGACGGATTATCAAAACCGAATCGATGCGCTCTATGTGCCCGCGAATGACGGCATTCTTCATGCTTTCAACAGTGAAACTGGTGCAGAGCTTTTCGGTTATGTACCTGGAGAGCTGCTTCTACCTCAGGGCACGAACAGTCACGCTCGCATTTCTGAGTTAATGCTTCCAAATTACTCGCATAAATATTTAATGGACGGTACGCCCCGAGTACAAGACGCGTACATTGACAAGGACGGAAACGGGTCCGCAGAGTGGCGAACTGTTCTTCTCGGTACGATGGGCCTCGGCGGTAAAACTGTTTTCGCGCTCGACGTAACTGACCCAGGTTCTTTCTCACCCGCGACAGACGTACTCTGGGAGTTCACACATCCGGATCTTGGCTATGGAGTAACCGACCCCCAAATCGCACGATTAGCAGATGGCACATGGGCCGCCATCTTCGGTAACGGCTACAACAGCGCCAACAACCAATCCAGCCTCTTCGTTGTTGATCTTGCCGATGGCTCGTTGATCAAAGAACTGGAAACCGGTGCTGGTAGCAGCGCGGCTCCAAATGGGCTAGCAGCGCCTGTCATTACGAGTTTTCCTGAAAGGGATGCCATCACCCGCCATGTTTATGCAGGCGACCTCCAGGGCAATATGTGGCGTTTCGCGATAGCAAGCTCCAACACGAATAGCTGGAGTACCGAAAAGGTATTCTCAGCCCAGGACAACGGCGGCACAGCCCAACCCATTACAGTTGCTCCGCGGGTAGCCCTAAACCCAACCGATTCTGACGAACTGGTACTCGCTTTTGGAACAGGAAGCTTCTTGAGAAACGGCGACGAAAGTAACTTCAACGTTCAAAGCCTTTACAGCATCAAAGATGACCTTTCGCAAACCAATCTTACCCGTTCAGACCTGCTGGAACAGACGATCACAACGCAAGAGACTGTGACGGTAACTAAAGCGTCCGGAGTCGGCACCAATACCTTTACTGTGCGCGAAACCTCCGAGAACCAGCTTACCTCTGAAAATGGCTGGTATCTGGACCTGATCTATGGATCCACCCAGACCGGAGAGCGGGTTATTAGCAGAGCAACCTTCCCGTTCGGGGTGAATCCAGACCGCGTGAGATTTACTACAGTCGTTCCTGATGACGACCCCTGCTCCAGCGGTAGAACGGGCTTCATAATGGACCTCAAGTTGACGAGCGGACAGCCGTCTGACGACCCGGTTTTCGACCTCAACAGTGATGGTATATTCAATTCCGGCGATATCACCGGTGGCTATGCACCAAGTGGCATACAGTATGGTTACGGTGGTGAGAATCGAACCATCGCCACCGGAGACGGAGATTCAGAGGTCATAATACCCGGGCTTGATCCGAACCAACTCGACCCGGATGCGCCTTGTGAAGACGCTTTGTGCGCCAGATCTCTGGATTCGAATACTGGTCGGCAAACCTGGGAACAGCTCCGTTAAAACGGAGCTGTTCCTCAACGGCACTGGTGGCATGTTGCGACAGGTTTTGACAGCACCTATTAAGAGGTTAAATCATGAATTTCAAAGCTTTCACCCCCAGATTTCTGGCCAACATGGTAGCGCTTTTGTTGACAGCAATAATGTTTACAGGCAATTCAACCGCCGAAGAAATGCCAGACTCTGAGTTTCAAATGCTCAGAGAAGGAAGCGAACTCTCTGGAACAGTAAATTCGGTTAACCCGGAACTGGGTATTGTTATTATTGATGATCGATCGTTCTTACTGGACCGAGTAGTTCATTTCAACAATGCAACATGGTCACGGGAGCAAGTCCTGAGGCGTTTGGAGCCAGGAAACTCGGTGAAAATAGAGGTTGGCAAAGTTGTTGACCCAAGCCGAGGCGCGCGGCTGATACGATCGCTTGATGTTGCAGACAAATAACTTTCTTGGCACACAAAATTCCTAAAACGTGAGTGACCTAGTTGTGACACGAACCGGAACCAATAAAACAGTAAAAAAAGCAGGCGTTGCAGGCTTTACACTCATAGAACTGATGATTGCAGTTGCTATCATTGCAATCATTGCCGCAGTCGCTCTACCAACTTATCAGAATCACGTAGAGCGGACTCGCAGAACAACGGCGCAGTCTGACCTGCTTGAATTGGCGCAATGGATGGAGCGAAGGTATTCCAATGGCTTTGACTATAGGGTTGGAGGAGCCGATCCGACTTTGCCGTTCACGCAATCACCACAGAATGGCACAGTCTTCTATAACATTAGCTTTTCGGGAAACGTAACGAGGGATACGTTCACACTGCAAGCTGTGCCTACCGGGGGCCAAACGAACGACCCCTGCGGAACGCTTACAGTGGATGAACAAGGAAACCGTGGTGCAGGCCAAGCGGGTTGTTGGTAAAAAGCTCAAGCGCCATTGAGCTCATTCGAGCTCAATGGCATCAATCCGCAACTCCCGCGGCATAGAAAACACAATATTCTCCTCACGCCCGGCAATTTCCTCCGGAACGCTGCCGCCAAGCTCTCGCAGACGGGTAATAACTTCGTTCACCAGAACCTCGGGGGCAGAAGCTCCCGCAGTAACCCCAATCGAAGTCTTACCTTCCAGCCAGGCAGCATCGATCTGGGAGGCCTCATCAATCAGATAGGCCGGCGTGCCCATTCTCTCCGCGAGCTCGCGCAGGCGGTTTGAGTTGGAGCTGTTCGGCGAGCCAACCACCAGCATCAGGTCGCAGTCGCCGGCCAACTGCTTCACCGCGTCCTGGCGATTCTGGGTGGCGTAGCAGATATCGTCCTTGCGAGGGCCCTGGATCTCCGGGAACTTTGCGCGTAGCGCGTCGATCACGCGGGCCGTATCGTCCATGGACAGGGTGGTCTGTGTAACGTAGGAGAGCTTACCGGGGTCTTTAACCTCCAGCTTCGCCACGTCTTCCTCGTTTTCCACGAGGTAGATTTCGCCACCATTGCTATGGTCGTACTGCCCCATGGTGCCTTCTACTTCCGGATGGCCGTGGTGGCCGATCAGCACGCATTCCCTGCCATCGCGACTGTAGCGCATGACTTCCAGGTGCACTTTAGTGACCAGCGGACAGGTGGCGTCGAAGACTTTCAGGCCGCGGCGGGCGGCTTCGCTCTGTACCGCCTGGGAAACGCCGTGGGCGCTGAAGATAACGAGCTTGTCGTCTGGAACTTCGTCCAGCTCGTCCACGAAAATGGCGCCACGGTTGCGCAGGTTATCCACCACGAATTTATTGTGGACCACCTCGTGCCTAACGTAGATAGGCGCCCCGAACACGTCCAGCGCCCGGTTTACAATTTCGATGGCGCGGTCCACGCCGGCACAAAAACCTCGGGGATTGGCGAGTCGGATCTGCATATCAACCTGCTATTCTGGTTAGTGGGCCGGGCCTGCCGGTTCCACGTCGATGATTTCTACTTCAAACGTCAGTGTACGCCCTGCCAGGGGGTGATTGAAATCCACCTCAACTTCGTCACCTTCTACACGGCTGACAACACCGGGCAACTCGCTCTGGCGCGCGTCGGCAAAGGAAATCATTACGCCGGGTTCCAGCACCATATCGGGGCTGAACTCATGGCGCTTGAACGTCTGTACGTTATTCGGGTTGTGCTGGCCAAAGGCTTTCTCGGGCGGCACCTGGAAGCTGCCTTTATCACCAGCTTTCATACCCATCAGGTAGGCCTCGAAATTCTCCGGCAGGTTGTCATCGCCGATTTCCAGGGACGCCGGCTCTTTCTCAAAGGTCGAATCAATCACTTCGCCATCCGGGAACTTCAGGGCGAAGTGCAGTTTTACCCGGGTACCCTTGTCGACAGGCAGTTCATTCATAAGAGTTACTCACTCCTTTACGCATCCCCGTCCGAATCGGCGGGTTTGCGGAACATATCAAGTATCATCATGGCGGCACCGATAGTGATCGCGGTGTCGGCCAGGTTAAAGGCGGGAAAGTGCCAGTCCTGCCAGTAAAAGTGCAGGAAGTCGACCACGTAGCCGTGCACCACCCGATCGTAGACGTTGCCCAAGGCGCCGCCGAGTATCAGTACGATGGCAACAGCGGTCCAGGTCTCATGGCGCTGTAGATTTTTCAGCCAGTAGATCAGTACCACACTGACCACCAGCGCCAGGGTTACGAAGAACCAGCGCTGCCAACCAGAAGCGCCGGCCAGGAAGCTGAACGCTGCTCCAGTGTTATGCAGCAGCGTCAGGTTGAACATCGGAATCACCGGAACCGGGTTGCCGTAAGTCAGCATGGCGGTGGCCATGGCCTTGGTGCCGAGATCCAGAGCGATCACCAGTACCGCCAGCCAAAGCCACTTCAGTTTGCTTCCGGTGACCTGCTCCGTCATGGTCGCGTCCATCAGGCGTAGGCGCGGGCTTCGCCGGGCCCTTCCACGTTGGTCACACAGCGACCACAGAGATCGTCGTACTTGGCATTACGGCCGACATCTTCCCGGTGGTGCCAGCAGCGCTCGCACTTGGTGTGAGCGGCGGGTGTCACCTTCACTCGGAGACCTTCATGGGAGGTCATTTCCGCATCGCCCGCTTCTGAAACCGGTTTGACACTGGCCTCGGAAGTAATCAGAACAAACCGCAGCTCCTCACCCAGGTGCTTCAGATCGGCAGCCAGGTCGCCTTCGCAGAACAGAGTCACCTCGGCACTGAGCGAGCCTTTGATTTCACCCCGTGCCCTGGCTTCCTCCAGGCACTTGTTGACGGCCTCTTTCACGCTGTACATCTCGCGCCAGTAATCGCGGCCAAGCTCAGCGTTTTCCGGCAGTGCTGTGAGACCTTCGTACCAGGTTTCATAAAACACGGTATCGCTGCGCTTACCCGGCAAATGCTGCCAGATTTCATCAGCGGTGAAGCTGAGAATCGGGGCAATCCAGCGAACGAGCGCTTCGGCCACATGGTACAGGGCCGTCTGGCAGGAACGCCGCGCCAGACTGTCGGCCTGGGTGGTGTACTGGCGATCCTTGATGATATCCAGATAGAAGCCGCCCAGAGTTGCTTCACAGAAGTTGTACACCTTCTGGTAAATCCGCAGGAAGGCGTAGTTGCCATAGTCTTCATGGAGCTCTTCCTGCAACTGCAGGGCACGATCCACCATCCAGCGGTCAAGGGCGATCATGTCTTCCGACGCCACCATGTGCTGCTCCGGATCGAATCCGGTCAGGTTGCTCAGCAGGAAGCGGGAGGTGTTCCGGATCCGGCGGTAACCATCGGCGGTCTGGCGCAGGATGTCCTTGGACACGGTCATTTCGCCGCTGTAGTCGGTTGCGGCCACCCACAGGCGCAGGATGTCGGCACCCAGCTCGTTCATGACTTCCTGGGGCGCGATCACGTTGCCCAGGGATTTGGACATCTTGTGGCCCTTGCCATCGACGGTAAAGCCATGGGTCAGAACCTGCCTGTAAGGCGCCACGCCATTCATGGCGATGGAGGTTTTCAAGGACGACTGGAACCAGCCACGGTGCTGGTCTGAGCCTTCGAGGTACATATCCGCCGGGAACTGGCCCAGCTCCTCGCGAACCCGCAGGACAGACTCGTGGGTGACACCGGAATCGAACCAGACATCCAGGGTATCCGTTACCTTCTCGTATTGCTCGGCATCACTGCCCAGCAGGGAAGAGGCGTCCAGCTCGTACCAGGCATCGATACCGCCCTCTTCGATCTGCTGGGCCACCTGCTCAATCAGGTTCTGGGTGTCCGGGTGCAGCTCCTGGGTTTCCTTGTGGATAAACAGGGTGATGGGCACGCCCCAGGTCCGCTGACGGGAGATGCACCAGTCCGGCGACTGGTTGAACATGGCTTCGATACGGTTCTTACCCCAGGACGGCACCCAACGTACACCCTGGATCGCTTCAAGGGCATCAGCGCGCAGGTTTTCCTTATCCATGCTGATAAACCACTGGGGTGTGGCCCGGTAGATCAGCGGGGTCTTGGTACGCCAGCAGTGGGGATAGCTGTGACGGAACTTCTCGGAGCGGACCAGCTTGCCCTCGCGCTCGAGGGCGCTGCAAACCGGCTCATCGGCCTTGTAAACGTGTACACCGGCCAGCTCACCGGCGGCGGAAGTGTAGGTGCCATCCGCCTGAACCAGGTTGATGGTGCCGATGTTGTAGGCCTTGCCTACCTCAAAGTCTTCCATGCCGTGATCGGGCGCGGTATGAACAGCGCCGGTGCCGGCGTCCATGGAAACATGGTCGCCCAGGATAACAGGGACCTGCTTGTCGTAGATCGGGTGCTGAAGAACCAGATTCTCAAGCGCCGCGCCAGCACAGGTTGCCAGCACTTCGTAGCTCTCAACTTGCCAGCGGGCCATGATGCCATCGACCATGTCGGCAGCCAGGATCATCCGCTCCGGGCCGTGCCCGACATCGGTCTGTACCAATGCATAGTCCAGATCGGCATTAAGGGAAACGGCCTGGTTAGCGGGAATGGTCCAGGGCGTGGTGGTCCAGATAACCACGGACACATCGCCATTGCCATTGCCATTATCGGTGCCAAACAGTGACAGGGCTTTTGCCTGATCAACCGCGGTAAAGCGCACATCGATCTGGGTCGAGGTCTTGTCCTGGTATTCAACCTCGGCTTCTGCCAGTGCGGACTGACCCACCACACTCCAGTAAACCGGTTTGTAACCACGCACCAGATGGCCCTTGGCGACAATCTTGCCAAGTGCACGAACAATACCCGCCTCAACTTTGGGATCCATGGTCAGGTAGGGTTTATCCCACTCCCCCATCACGCCCAGGCGGATGAAATCGGTTTTCTGACCGGCAATCTGCTTGGTGGCGTAGTCGCGACAGGCCTGGCGGAAGGTCTTGTAATCCACCTTCACGCCGGCTTTGCCAATCTCCTGCTCTACCTTGTGCTCGATCGGCAGACCATGACAGTCCCAGCCCGGCACGTAAGGCGCATCATAGCCCATGAAGCTGCGGGACTTGACGATCATGTCCTTGAGAATCTTGTTGACCGCGTGACCAATGTGAATGCTGCCGTTGGCGTAGGGAGGGCCATCATGAAGGATGAACTTCTCCCGCCCCTCACGCTGCTTGCGCAGGTTGCCGTAGACGTCGAGATCCTGCCAGCGCTTGAGCATTTCCGGCTCGCGCTTGGCCAGGTTCCCGCGCATGGGGAAGGCGGTTTCCGGCAGATTCAGAGTGTGCTTGTAGTCGCTCATGGTTTGTGTGCGTACTCTTTTGGTCTTGGTCAGTTTTGGTCGGTCATTAATTCGTTGGGGCGCAGCCGGGCGTTTCAATCCGCGCTTTTCACAGAACCGTTTTCGTCAATCCACGCTCGGGCATGATCAAAATCCCGGGCAATCTGTTCTTTCAGCTCATCCACCGAATCGAACTTTTCCTCGTCCCGCAGCCCGTGGCGGAATACCACTTCCAGATGCTGGCCATAAAGTGTGCCAGCAAAGTCAAACAGGTGCACTTCCAGCGAGGGTCGCTTTCCGTCAACGGTGGGGCGTACACCGATATTGGCAACGCCATCAAACCGGGAGCCGTCATCAAGTGTGGCCGCAACCACATAGACTCCGCGCAGGGCCGGTGTCCTGTGCAACAGAATGTTCGCGGTTGGCGCGCCAATCTGGCGCCCCAATTGACGACCGTAAACGACCCTGCCCCGAATCCGGTAGGGGTGACCCAGAAGTGTTTCAGCCTTCTGCAGCCCGTTCACTGTGAGCGAATTCCGGACTCGGGTACTGCTCACACGCTCGCCGTCTACGGTAACCGTAAGAGTATTCTCAACGGTAAACCCGGTGTCCCTTCCGACCTTTTCAAGGAGCTCGAAGTCTCCGGCCCGATCGCAGCCAAACCGGAAATCATCGCCCACCACCAGGTGGCGGACAGCCAGCCCCCCAATCAGAACATCGTCTATAAAGCCCATGGCGGAATAGCTGCGAAACGCCTGATTGAAACGCAGGCACAGCACGATATCGATGCCTTCCGCCAGCAGGGCCTCGAACTTCTGCCGAAACCCCATGAGCCTTGGTGGCGCTTCGCTACCCTGAAAAAACTCCCGGGGCTGAGGCTCGAAAATCATCACCACGGATGGAACACCCAGAGCTTCAGCCTTGCTTTTCACCTGATCAATAATGGTCTTATGCCCGAGATGCACACCATCGAAGTTGCCAATGGTGGCCACACACCCGTTAGCAAGCGGAGAGTCGTCCCGACGGGAAAGCATTTTCAGGTTGGTCAGGCCCCGGATCAGACGCATGTAATGCGAACCTTCAATTGCCAGCTAGCTTTCAGCGCCTGCTTTTACCGCAACGCTGGTGAGAAAACGCGCGATTATACCTTACCTGTGGCGGAAATGTCTTACCCGAACCCCGGCCAGCGCCAGTGCGACGAAGTAGACGGCGACGCCTGCCCCCACCAGCAACGCCATATCCGCTGCCCGCTGGTAACCGCCGTTTGCCAGCCACACCGACACCGGGTCGCTGAGCCAGACAATCATGGCTGCCAACGCAGCGTTGGCAAACAGAAGCTGAAGCATGAAACGAGACCAGCCTGGCTGACTCTGCCACGCCCCCTCCTTGCGCAATCCCCGCCAAAGGAGATAGCCATTCAGCCAGGCAGAGAGCGAGGTGGCCAACGCCAGACCGGCGTGGGCCAGCGGAAAAATGAGAATCAGGTTGAACACCATGTTTGCCACCATGGCAATAATGCCGATTTTGACAGGTGTCTTGGTGTCCTCCCTGGCAAAAAATCCCGGCGCCAGAACCTTGATCAACATGAACGCCAGCAAGCCGGCGGAATAAGCCCTCAAGCTCTGGGCAGACATGGCAACATCCCGGTCTGTTACCGCGCCATAATGAAACAGGGTCGCAATCAACGGCTCGGCCAGCAACGCCAGCGCAAGGGCGGCCGGCAAACCGATCAGCAGAACCGCCCTGACTGCCCAGTCCAGGGTGGCCGCGAACTGGTCCGCGGACGCCGCTGCGTGTTTACGGGAGAGACTCGGCAGGATCACCGTGGCAATGGCTATGCCGAACACGCCGAGGGGCAGCTCTGAAAGACGATCAGAATAGTACAGCCAGGACACGCTGCCGGTCTGGAGAAAGGACGCCAGAACCGTATCAAGGAGCAGGTTGATCTGGCTCACTGACACCCCGAACAGCGCGGGTGCCATCAGCTTGAGAATCCGGCTGACGCCTTCGTGGCGATAATCCACGCGAGGCCGTGGCAGCAGGCCCAACCGCATCAGAAATGGCAACTGGAAAAACAACTGCAGGGCTCCGGCGATGAACACGCCCCAGGCCAGGGCCATCACCGGCTCATCCATCAACGGCGTCAGCCAGATGGCTGCGGCAATCATCGCCAGATTCAGAAGTACAGGGGTAAAAGCGGGGACAGCAAAACGATCGTAGCTATTGAGAATGCCACCGGCGAAGGCGGTCAGGGATATCAGCAGCAAGTAAGGGAAAGTGATGCGCAACATGTCGCTGGTAAGCGCGAACTTTACCTCATCATCCAGAAAGCCGGGGGCAAAAACCGCCGTCAGCACTGGCGCTCCGAGGATGGCCACCAAGGTCACGCCCAGTAACACCAAGCCGAGAGAACCCGCCACCGCATTGACCAACCGCTGAACGTCCGATAGTGACTGATTCTCCCGGTAGGATGACAACACAGGCACAAAGGCCTGGGAGAAGGCGCCCTCGGCAAACAGCCGGCGCAGGAAATTCGGGATTTTGAAGGCAACGAAAAAAGCATCCGCCCCGGCGCCTGCGCCGAAATATCGGGCTATGACCATATCCCGAACCAGACCCAACACCCGGGAAAGCATGGTCATAATACCCACAAGCCCCGACGACCTTAGCAGGCCCGGCGCCCTGGGCAATTGTTTCTGTTCGGGTTTTGATTCAGGTTCCGACGACATGCAGGCCCTTGTCTGGCATTCTGGACATCCTTTTGGCGCGGGTATTTCGGGAATTACCTGCTTCCCGGTCTAGCCCGCGTTCAGTGAGCCGCGAGTTTACCACAGGCCTTCTGTGTCGGGGCATGAAATGGGTTTTAGCCTTGACATTTGAAGGTTTGAGCGGCATAGTTCCGCGTCATTTATTTCGACGCGCTGGTTTTGGCGCGCCCGCGATGTAACGAATCATTCAGCAACGAATTTGAGATTTTCAGGAGTTTTACGGTGGCAAATTCCCCGCAAGCCAAGAAGCGCGCACGTCAGAACGAGAAGAACCGCAAGCACAATGCAAGCCTGCGTTCCATGGCTCGTACTTATGTGAAAAAGATCCAATCCAAGATCGAAGCCGGCAACTACGAAGAAGCCCAGGCCGCTTTCCAGCAGGCTCAGCCGATTCTGGACAGCATGGTCAACAAAGGCATCTTCGCGAAGAACAAGGTCGCTCGTAGCAAGAGCCGTCTGAGCGCCAAGATCAAGGCCCTGAAGAGCGCCTAATCAGCTCAATTCAGGCATAAAAAAACCGGCCAGTAGGCCGGTTTTTTTATGGCCGAATAATTATCAAACAATCACCAGATTGTCCCGGTGGATCATCTCCTCGCCTGACATATAGCCAAGGATTTCGGTAATCCGATCACTGGACCGGCCGGCAATGGCCCTGGCCTCATCGGCATCGTAATTCACCAGACCCCGGGCAACTTCACGGCCACTCTGATCGAAGCAAGACACCATCTCCCCACGCCGGAACTGCCCTGCCACGCCCTTGACCCCAACCGGCAGAAGACTGCGGCCTCCCAGACAGAGCACTTTCACAGCACCATCATCCAGGGTCAGCCTGCCACGGGTCTGCAAATGACTGGCGAGCCATTGCTTTCGGGCAGCAATCCGACCCTGCTCCGGCAACAACAAGGTGCCGATTACATCGCCCTGCCTCAAGCGACCAATCACATCCTCGATTCGGCCACCGACGATCACAGTAAAAGCCCCGGACCTTGCCGCAAGCCGTGCCGCCCGCAACTTGGTCTGCATGCCACCACGACCAAGAACTCCAGCGCCACCACCGGCCATGGCGTCCAGTTCGCGGTCTTCGGCCCGCCGCTCCGTCACCAGGCGGGCGTCCGAATGCTTCCTGGGATCCTTGTCAAACAGGCCCAGCTGGTCGGTCAGGATAATCAGGCCGTCCGCCTCAATCAGATTGGCAACCAATGCCCCAAGGGTGTCGTTGTCGCCAAACCGAATCTCATCTGTAACAACGGTATCGTTTTCATTAACGATTGGTACCACACCAAAGTTCAGCAAGGCCCGCAGTGTGCCTCGGCCGTTCAGATATCGCTTTCGGTCGGACAAATCATCATGGGTCAGCAGAATCTGCGCAGTATGGATGTCGTGCCGCTTGAACTGGGCTTCCCACGTCTGCACCAGCCCCATCTGACCAACAGCTGCAGCGGCTTGAAGCTCATGAAGCTGCTCAGGCCGAACCGTCCAGCCCAGACGACTCATCCCTTCCGCCACGGAACCAGAGGAAACAATCACCACCTCCACGCCGTCTTCAATCAGCTCTGCAATTTGATCCACCCACAAACCCAGCGCAGCCACGTCCAGGCCACGGCCATCGTTGGTCAGCAAGGCGCTTCCGATCTTGATAACCAGGCGTCGGGCCTGGCGCAGCTGTAGGCGTTCAGTCATGGTGCTTGAGCGATCTCTCTGGTATCAGTCCTTCGTTTACTCCGGGGCGCAGACCACTTCGACGTCATAATCATCGTCGTCAAAGTCGTCGTCATCGTCCTCTTCGCGGGCCGCGCGGCGCGCCTTGCGCTCGGCCTCAATACGGGCGCGAGCTTCGTCGTCCATCTGCCGGCGCCGCTCGGCTTCCCGCTCGGCAAATTCCGGATTCTGGGCCTCTTCCTCAGCCTGCTCTTCGATCCAGCGCATAACGGCCTGAGCCAGAGACTTGGTGCCCTCGCCACTGAGCGCAGAGATCCAGAAAACCGGCCCTTCCCATCCGAGCTCATCAACAATGGCCTGACAGTGAGCATCGCGATCCTCTTCTGCCACCATGTCGACCTTGTTCAGCACGAGCCATCTCGGACGGTTGGCCAGAGTTTCGCTGAACTTCTCAAGCTCATGCTCGATCGCTCTAACCGCATCGGCGGGCGACGAGCCATCGTACGGTGCCACATCCACAAGGTGCAGCAGTAGACGGGTGCGCACGAGATGCTTCAGGAAGCGGATACCCAGGCCGGCACCTTCGGCGGCACCTTCAATCAGACCCGGGATATCGGCAATCACGAAACTCTGGTGCGCCTGTACACTGACAACACCAAGATTGGGTACCAGCGTGGTAAACGGATAGTCCGCAACCTTCGGGCGAGCCGCCGACACCGAACGGATAAAGGTAGACTTGCCAGCATTGGGCATGCCCAGCAAACCCACGTCCGCCAGCACCTTCAACTCCAGCCTCAGGTTACGCAACTCGCCCTCGGAACCCTTGGTAGTCTGGCGCGGGGCGCGATTCACCGAGGATTTGAAACGGGTGTTGCCAAGACCATGAAACCCGCCCTGGGCCACCTTGAGGCGCTGGCCGGCGTGGGTCAGATCTCCCAGGACCTCATGGGTATCCATATCGACCACCGTGGTGCCGACCGGAACCGGCAGAACCAGGTCCTCGCCTTTGTTGCCGGTACAGTTGCGGCCGGAGCCCGGCTCGCCATTCTGGGCCTTGTGTTTGCGCTGGAACCGGTAGTCGATCAGCGTGTTCAGCGACTCCTCGGCTTCCAGATATACGGAACCACCATCGCCCCCGTCGCCGCCATCGGGGCCACCCTTGGGAACGTATTTTTCTCGCCGGAAGCTCAGGCAGCCGTGACCGCCCTTGCCGGCTTCCACAATGATGGTGGCTTCGTCTACGAATTTCATGAATCAACCCTTTGCGCCATGCGCATAAACTAAAAAGCCCCGCAGCCTCTAGGAAGCTTTGCGGGGCTCCGGATGGTTCTGAGCACCTGATAATATCAGGATATCAGCGCCACCCAGGGTTCGACAGAACCGGATCGCCGCTGCTTACGCAGCCGGAACGATGCTCACGAACTTACGGCTCTGCGGGCCTTTGGTTTCGAACTTCACCTGGCCGTCTGCTTTCGCAAACAGGGTGTGGTCCTTGCCAATGCCAACATTGCTACCAGCGTGGAAACGAGTGCCACGCTGACGGATGATGATGCTGCCTGCAGATACAGTCTCGCCGCCAAAGCGCTTCACACCAAGTCGTTTAGACTCGGAATCGCGACCGTTACGGGTACTACCTGCTGCCTTTTTATGAGCCATTACCAGCCTCCTTATTTAAGGGGTAATTCGAGAGCCTCAGCCCTTGATACCCGTGATCTTGACTTCAGTAAACCACTGACGGTGGCCCTGACGCTTCATGTGATGCTTACGACGACGGAACTTGATGATCTGAACCTTGTCATGACGGCCGTGGCTAACCACTTCTGCGGTCACTTTGGCACCATCAACTACCGGCGCGCCTACCTGAACCTTGTCGCCGTCGGCGATCAGCAGAACGCGATCAAACTCAACGTTACCGCCGGTTTCAACTTCCAGCTTTTCCAGCTTCAGGGTTTCGCCTTCTTTTACACGGTGCTGCTTGCCACCGCTAACAATAACTGCGTACATTCACTCGTTCTCCACGATTGACCCATCCCTGCTCTTATCCACCTGGTTCTAAGGGAGGCGCTCTGGCGACCCTATAGCAGGGAGCGCAGGTTGGGATGAGTTGGGCGCGTGATTGTACGAAAAGACGCACCGCAACACAAGCCAAGTTGACACTACCTTCGGCAATACCTAGCATTGCCGCGACCTGCCTTTAATATCAACAATCGTAACGACGATAACACCAGCAAGGGATCCACAAGCCGCATGACAGCCCAGCGCATTTACGACACCGTGGCCGACGACTTCAGCCGCGTTAATGATCTGATCATCCAGCGGCTTTCCTCAGATGTTCCCCTGGTGGAGAAAATCGCCCAGTACATCATTGAAAGCGGCGGTAAGCGCTTGAGACCGCTACTGGTTCTGCTTTCCAGCCAGGCCGCCGGCTACGAGGAAAACGACCACCTCAAGCTCGCAGCCGTGATCGAATTCCTGCACACCGCCACCCTGCTGCACGATGATGTAGTAGACACCTCGGACATGCGCCGCGGCCGAAGCACCGCCAACGCCCGCTGGGGCAACGCGCCAAGCGTTCTGGTAGGTGATTTCCTCTACGCCCGTGCTTTCGAGATGATGGTGGAGCTGAAAAGCCTGCGAATCATGGACGTTTTGTCCCACGCCACGGCGGTAATCGCCGAGGGCGAGGTTATGCAACTGATGAACGTGAAAAACCCGGACCTCACCGAAGAGCAGTACATGAAGGTCATCCACAACAAGACTGCCATGCTGTTCGAAGCCGCCTCCCACACCGGCGCACTGCTTGCCAACGCCAATGCAGAGCAGGAGCTGGGCCTGAAAGACTACGGCAAGCATCTGGGCCTGGCTTTCCAGCTGGTGGACGATGTCCTGGATTACCGCGGCGACGCCGAAGCCATGGGCAAAAACGTGGGCGACGATCTGGCTGAAGGCAAGACCACCCTGCCGCTGATCCACGCCATGAACCATGGCACCGGGGAAGAACGGCAGTTGATCCGTCAGGCCATCCGCAAGGGCGGCCTGGACGATCTGCCCCGCATCCTCGATATTGTTGAGCGCTCAGGCGCAATCGAATACACCATGGCAAAAGCGCGGGAGCAGGCGGAACTGGCCCAGACCTGCCTTCACCCCCTTCCAGACTCAGGCCATAAAGAAGCCATGGAACTGCTGACCGAGGTCGCAGTCGCGAGAGTTAGCTAAGCGACTCACGCCCGTGGGGTGAGTCAAAGTCCAGCTCCGGACCAACCGGTACTATCTGAGTCGGGTTGATGGTTCTCTGGCTTACGTAGTAGTGGCGTTTGATCTGATTAATATCCACGGTCTCCGCCACGCCTGGCACCTGGTAGAGGTCCCGAACGTAGGCAGAAAGCGCCGGGAAATCGCTGATCCGCTGGCGGTTGCACTTGAAGTGGCTGTAATACACTGCATCAAACCGGATCAACGTGGTGAACAACCGCCAGTCAGCCTCGGTCAGCCGGCCACCGACCAGATACCGTTGAGAAGACAACCGCTCCTCAAGCCAGTCGAGAGAATCAAACAACGCATTGTAGGCTTCCTCGTACTTATCCTGCGCAGTGGCAAAGCCCGCCTTGTAAACGCCATTATTAACCGTGTCGTAAACCCGGGCGTTCACAGAATCAATCTCTTCTTGCAGCTCCCCGGGATAGAAATCCAGATCGGTACGAACACCCTCAAGGCCATCAAATGCCGAATTGAACATCCGGATAATTTCGGCCGACTCGTTGCTCGCAATCGTTTCTTTCTTTTTATCCCACAAGGTCGGCACTGTTACCCGGCCAGAATATTCCGGTGCAGCCTTGGTGTAGACCTGATGCATGAAGCGGAATCCATGGAGATGGTCCCGGTGCTGCTCGCTGTCGGGCCGGAATTCCCAGCCGTTTTCAACCATGTCAGGGTGCACCACTGACACTGAAATGTGCTTCTCCAGACCTTTGAGCTTCCGGAAAATCAACGTCCGATGCGCCCAGGGGCAGGCCATTGAGACATACAGGTGATAGCGCCCGGATTCCGCCTTGAAACCGCCTTCGCCATCCGGCCCCGGCGAGCCATCGGCGGTCACCCAGTTCCGGAAACGCGCCGCTTCCCGTTCAAATTTGCCACCAGTCTTGTCGGTGTCATACCACTTGTCGTGCCATTTGCCATCAATCAGCAGGCCCATAAAGCCCTCCCGTTAAAATTCCTGAACATGATGAAATCAATACAGGCAAAATACCGGGGACCCTGCTACGCTCTCAAACAAGCATTTCTGGCCAACAACCTCAGATAATTCGAACATGCATACAGCCATCACCATTGACGCCCTCAAAGTCCTTGATGCCATTGACCGCAAAGGCAGTTTCGCCGGTGCCGCCAACGAACTGTTCCGGGTTCCCTCCGCCATCAGTTACACCGTGCAGAAGCTGGAAGAAGACCTGAATGTCGCCATTTACGACCGAACCGGTCACCGCGCCCGACTGACACCGGCCGGCCGCTACCTTTTGGAAGAGGGCCGCACACTGCTCGAGGCGGCAGAAAACCTCGCGCACACCACGCGCCAGGTCGCCCAGGGCTGGGAAACGCGGTTACGGATCGGGTTCAACTCACTGCTGCCGGCGGAATGCCTGTTTCCGGCAATCCGGGAATTCTATGAGCTGGGCGTACCGGTAGATGTACAAATCGTGGAAGAGGTCTTTGCCGGAACCTGGGATGCTCTGCAAAGCCGCCGCGTGGATCTGATCATCGGCGCCGATAATTTCAGCAAGCCAGCGGGAAACTACACAACCCAATCCCTGGGCGACATGCCGTTCGTTTTTGCCGTTGCCGCCGATCATCCCCTGGCCGATGCCGAAGCGCCGCTCTCCGAGGACGAAATCTCCCGTTATCCGGCAGCCGTCGCTGCAGACACATCAAGGTCCTTGCCCCCGGGCCACGCCGGCATATTCCACCGCCAGCGAACCTTGACGGTGGCCAACATTGACCAGAAGATCGCCATACAGGTAGCCGGCCTCGGCGTGGGATGGTTGCCAAGGGCACGAATCAGCGCAGAACTGAAGGAAGGCAAGCTGGTCATCAAGGAAGTGCAGGAATCGCGACAACCAATCAAACTGCAACTGGCCAGGCATGCCGAGGACCAGGGCAAGGCCCTGATGTGGTTTTGGGACCGACTCAGCGCGGAGGGAGCCGTTTCAGACTGGCTAACAAGCTGAAAATAAAGCAAATGGTATGACTCCAACTCGAAGTCATACCAGGCAAATGAGTCAACCGTTTGCGCGGGCACTTCGTTTATACTGCAGCTGAAACCAACGCCGAAGGGAGCTCTCTGATGCGGCAACTGTCGGAACTGGATGCCTCGTTCCTGTATCTCGAGTCGGAAACCACACCGATGCACATCGGAGGCATCTACCTCTTCGATGCTTCCGAACGGGAGAAACCGCTGGCCTTCAGCACCTTTGTCGCCTACCTTCGAAGCCGCCTGCATGTTGTGCCGGTTTTCCGGCAACGCCTGAAAGAAATTCCCCTGCGCCTGGGCCGCCCCTACTGGATTGATGACCCCGATTTCAGCATCGAGCGCCACCTTGCCTACGTTAATCTGGGCGAACACGGCCGCAAGGCAAGCCTGATGACGCTGGCCTCACGGATTCTGGAAGAACCTCTGAAAAGGGACCGCCCGCTGTGGCACATCACCTTCGTAGACGGTTTCAAACTGGACGAGCAGGACACCGGCAGTGATGGCTTCGCTTTGATCGTCAAATTGCACCACGCTGCCATCGACGCCTTCAGTGGCGAGGAGATTATTGGCAAACTACTGGAGTATACGCCCGAGCCCAGCCCGATTGCGCCACCTCGACCCTGGCAGCCCAGACCAGAACCCTCGGAAGAACGGGTCATGCTCCAGGCCGGTGCGAACATCATTCGCACGCCACTGCAGTTCACCTCTCTGGCGTTCAACGCAGCCGAGGCTACAGCCCGGGGACTGATCCAGAAGCAATTACGCAAACTGCCACTCCCGCTGCCCCTGTTTTCCGCCCCAAACAGCCCTTTCAATCGGCAGATTACGGCAAATCGGCAGATTGTCGCCCCCAGCGTGGAGCTTTCGCGCCTGAAGGCGATCAAGGCGTTTCTCGGGGACGTAACGTTGAACGATGTGGTTTTGGGCCTTTGTGCCGAGGCCCTGAAGCGCTATCTGATCAGCGAGGGCGCCAATGCCGACAAATCCCTGGTGGCAATGACACCGATTTCGGTTCGTTCCAACAGCCTACGACGAGCCACCGGGAACCAGATGTCTGCCATGCTGCTGGATCTCGCGACCGATGAAACCGATCCTGCCCAGCGGATACGGCGCATACACTGGAACGCGGTTGCCTCGGAGCCCTACCGGGAGGCTATTGCTGCAGATCGGCTGACGGAACTGCTGCCTTCAACCATGCTGGCGCTTTCCGCAAGACTTTACTCGGAATTGCAAATTGCCCAGCGTTACCAGCCGGTATTCAATCTGCCAATCACCAATGTTCCCGGACCACAGGTTCCACTGTATCTGCAGGGGGCACGCCTGGTTCAGCAATACAATACGGCGCCGCTGTTCGACAGTATGGGACTGGTTATTGTAGCGGTGAGCTATGAGGGAAGGCTGACACTGAATTTCACCACCTGCCCCGATGTGGTGGCCCACGGAGAGTCATTGCAGTCTCACGTGGATGAAAGCCTCAACGCCATTGAAGCAGCCATGGAACGGCTCGGAACAGAGGCAACCAAAGAACCCATCGCAGCCTCCCCAACACAGACCCTCGCAGATGATGCCATGACCGCGATGGAGGGGCTTCTCAAGAAAGCCCTGAAACGTTTCCGGGCCTGAACCGGACCCGGAAACGGTCAAGCAAGACTCGCTTATTCGAACGCCCAACGAAGAAACGCTTTCTTTTCCTCGTCACTCGCTGTTTCCCAAATGGTTTTCAACTGTTCAAGCGCGTTTTCAGCACTTGCCGGAGAACTCCGGCATTTCCTGCTCGGCCTCCTGACGCGACTCGGGCCGATCAAATTCGAACCCATAGGTCTCCCCGGCTTCCGCCGCTTTGGTAGCATTCTGACGAGTGCAAGACAACGGCGGGCTTCGCTGACCCACTCCGGCTTTTTCAACGCAGATCCCGATTGAGACCCAACCCGTAAAATTGTAAAAAAATGTTGAATTCGCCCCGAATTGGGTTAATTTTAAACAGATCGGCAGATATTAACGCGGCGCCCGAGAAGCAAGAACGAAAAGCGGGCAGTACAGGAGACGCCATGGACACCCATCGCAGGACCGGAGAAGAAGGGCCGGTTCCCTTTCGCAGTAGTCGATTCTTCTGCGTAGGGAGCAAATGGTACTTTACCACCCGGGAAGGGTTTGACAGTGGCCCGTTCGCTTCACGGGAGCGGGCGGAAACAGGCCTCAAACGCTTTCTGCACGTGGTCCGTATGCTGCCGGAAGAACAACAGCTTCACTGACAGGCCTTCGTGCCCGTCTAGACCATGACGGGCACCAGCCACACGTCTACTGCCCACAGGCAGATCAGGGCCATGACGCCGGCAATAACATCGTCAACCATGATACCCAAACCGCCAGGCAGGTGCTGGTCCAGCCAACTGATGGGCCACGGTTTTGCAATGTCAAAAAGCCGGAACAGAGCGAACGCCCCCAGAACCCCATAGATAGTGTCAGGGAAGAGGCCAAGGGCAATCCACATCCCGACGAATTCGTCCCAGACAATGCCGCCATGGTCGTGAACCTTCAGGTCTTCAGCGGTCTTTCCGCAGAGCCAGATACCTACGATAAAAGCAGCCAGTACCACCAGCCAGTAGCCCACGGGCGGCAACCAGGCGAAGACGTACCACAGCGGAATCGCGGCCAGGCTGCCCCAGGTACCGGGAGCCCTCGCCGTCGCGCCACTGCCAAAACCAAAAGCGAGCAAGTGTACCGGGTTCCGCAAAAAGCCCGGCGGCAGTATGACTGCAGGCGCCTCCGGCTCCGGAGTCGGGCCTTCCTGACTCATGATTCACTCCTGAAATGATCAAAACCCGCAGGTAGCACCTCCGAACTGCAGTCGGCGCCATCGAGATACAGCCCTTGCTCAGCCTCGACCGAACCGATCACGGTAAGCTGGCTCGTGAGAGAGGCCGGTGCGCGGTCCCAGTTTTCCCGGGGGAAACACAGGCACAGTTCGTAATCGTCTCCCGAACGCAATGCGTAGTCCAAAGCCTTCTCGCCCTTGAGCCTGACAAGCTCCGGCGAAAGCGGTAACCTGGCACTCTCGATCCGGGCCCCCACCCCGGAAGCATCCAGAATATGCCCAAGATCAGCCAGCAAACCATCAGAGATATCAATTCCGGCGCTGGCATACTGGCGAACCCCTGCCCCAAGAGCCAGCTTGGGGCGGGGCCGGTGGTAATGCTCCAGCACGGCGAGCATGTCAGCGGAGGGGGCAGGTTCAGAGAGATAATCAAGGGCAGCGCCAGCGTCGCCCAGGGTTCCCGACACCGCAATCAAGTCGCCGGGACGGGCGCCCGAGCGTCGAATTCCGCCCCCCTGCTCCACGGTGCCATGCACCTGCAGGCTCAAAGTAAGCGGGCCGGAGGTGGTGTCCCCACCCGCCAATTCAAGACCGAACGCCTCGCTGGCACTTCTCAGCCCTCTCGAGAAGTCTTCAAGCCACTGCTCATCCAGGGCCGGCAGGGTCAGCGCAAGAGTGAAACATTCCGGGTCGGCACCCATGGCAGCGAGATCACTGGCTGCTGCGGCGAGCGCACGCCAACCCAGGTAATCCGGGCGATAGTTTCGGGGGAAATGGACACCTTCAACAAAAGCATCCACGGAAAAGACAAGATCCCGGCCGGCGGGTATCCGCTGAATCGCGCAGTCATCCCCCGGCCCGAGAATCAGGGCTCGGGATTTCTGCCGCCCGGAGAGCGGCAGAAAGTAACGCCGAATCAGCTCGAACTCGCCCATGGGCTAGCGGGAGCGGGTCTCAGCGAGCCGAAGTCGGCCGCTCAGCTTGTCGAGGATGCTGTTGACGAACTTATGGCCCTCGGTGCCGCCGAAGCGCTTGGCCATTTCAATGCCCTCGTTGATAACCACCTTATAGGGCACATCCAGCCGATGCTTCAGCTCATAGGCCCCAAGGCGCACGATAGCCAGCTCCACCGGATCCACCTCGTGAATGGGCCGATCAAGAAAAGGCTCGATCAATTTGTCCAGCTCGCCCTGCTCACGATGGACACCACGGAGCAGATCGCGAAAATACAGCAGATCAACCTTGGTCATGTCATTGTCGACCATGAACTCGGCTTCAATGTCAGAAATCGCCGTCTTGCTGAAATGGCGCTGATAGAGCCCTTGCATGGCCAGGGCCCTGGCACGGCGTCGATCACCGGCTTTCGGTTTGCCGGACGGGGCCGGCTGCGGTGATGTACCTTCAGTGTCACTCATTACTCACCCAGCTTCTTGAAAAGGCTGACCATTTCAAGGGCGGTGATCGCCGCTTCCGCACCCTTGTTACCGGCCTTGGTGCCCGAACGCTCGATGGCCTGCTCGATGGAGTCCACTGTCAGGACACCGAAAGTCACCGGCACGTCAGTATCAAGACTGACAGCGCCAATACCACTGGAGGCTTCGCCGGCAACGTACTCGAAATGAGGCGTTCCGCCACGGATGACCGCACCCAGGGCGATAATCGCATCGTACTCGCCGGTTTCTGCAACGCGCTTGACCGCCAGGGGCATTTCATAAGCTCCCGGCACGCGAACAATGGTGACGTCATCATCGGAAATACCGTGACGGCGCAGGGTGTCCAGCGCACCCTCAACCAGGCTTTCTACAACAAAGCCGTTAAAACGGCCCACCACCAGGGCATAGCGCCCACTGCACTCGGTAAAATCACCTTCAATTACTCTGATATCTGCCATTGATGGCTCCTTCACGTGTCGCGGCATCGGGGCCACGACCGGGTTTATCATTCGGGGGTATAGGGAACGTATTCAACAACTTCCAGATCGAAACCGGAAATGGCCGAGAATTTGATCGGCGGGCTCAGCAGACGCATCTTGCCGACACCGATATCCCGGAGAATCTGGGAACCAGTGCCTACGGTGAAGTAAACGCCTGAGCTGCCCTTGCCAGAGGAGCCTTTCCCCTCATCAAAGAATTCCTGGATACGGTCTTCCAGATTGTAGCTGTCCTCGGCACTGTTCAGCAGGACAACCACGCCCTTGCCTTCCTCCGCCACTTTCTCCAATGCGTGATGTAGAGGCCAGCTACGGGAATCCTTGCGGCGGGCCCCCAGAAGATCCCGAAGGGTATCGGTGATGTGGACCCGTACAAAGGCCGGTTCGTCGGGGGAAATATCTCCCATCAACATGGCCAGATGAGTGGCTCCCTGGATGTTGTCGCGATAGGTCCGAAGTTTGAATACGCCGTACTCGGTGTCCAGGTCGTTCTCTTCCACACACTCCACGGTGCGTTCGTTCATGGTGCGGTAATGAATCAGATCGGCAATGGTGCCGATCTTGAGGTCGTGCTCTTCGGCAAACCGCTCCAGATCTTCCCGACGAGCCATCGAGCCATCGTCATTCATAATCTCGCAGATCACACCCGCCGGTTCGCAGCCGGCCAGCGCCGCAAGATCACAGGATGCTTCCGTGTGCCCGGCGCGGCTCAGCACACCGCCGGGATCAGACATCAACGGGAAAATATGGCCGGGCTGGACCAGATCACTGGCCCTGGCGTTGCGCGCCACTGCCGCCTGAACAGTACGGGCACGGTCCGCAGCCGAGATGCCAGTCGTCACGCCTACAGCGGCCTCAATGGAGAGGGTAAACTTGGTTCCGAAGCCGGAGGCGTTCTGCTGCACCATCAATGGAAGACCCAGCTGTTCGCAGCGGTCCCGGGTCATAGGCATGCAAATCAGGCCACGACCAAACCGGGCCATGAAGTTGATGGCTTCGGCCGTGCAATGCTCAGCAGCCATCACGAGATCGCCCTCATTCTCGCGATCCTCGTCATCCATCAGTATGACCATTTTGCCCTGACGGATATCTTCTATGATGTCTTCAATGCTGTTCAGTGCCATGTGGTTTTTTACCCTTGCGGCGCTCCGGCAAATGTTGGCTTCCGGAACATCCTGAGTTTATGAATTACCGGCGAGTGAGAATCAGGCGCTGATCCTCACCCACCTGACGTCGATCCAGCACGTTCCATTGTACTTTATCTGCCATGGTTTCCAGCGGCAGGTGGGCGGTCGGCCTCCCCGTACTGCCCAGGAAAACCGGCGCCTGGTAGAGCCAGAGTTCGTCGACCAGATTTTCGCTAATGAACGTTCCAGCCAGAGTCGGTCCCGCCTCCACCAGCAGCTCGTTGATACCCAGCTCCCCCAGCGAGTCCAGCAGTTCGGCCAGATCAATGCCGTTGTCTTTCCAGGCGACGCCGGTAAGGCTGATGCCCAGTGCCGCCAAATCCTGGGCCGGCGCCGTGGCCAGAGTTGATGATGCACAGAACACCTGCACATTGCCGCCCTGAAGAATATTCGCCGTGGAGGGCGTGCGCGCATCCCGGTCGGCAATTACCCGCAGCGGCTGCCTGGACGGCTCGGTGGCATCGCCAATGTCTCCGAGCTCCTCGCGACGGACTGTCAGCGAGGGATCGTCGGCGAGCACAGTACCAACACCGGTCAGGATGGCGTCGCTGATCGCTCGGAGGCGTTGGACATCCCGGCGCGACTCAGCACCGGTTATCCACTGGCTCTCGCCAGAAGCCATGGCAGTACGACCATCCAGGCTCGCTGCCATTTTCAGCCGCACCCAGGGCCGCCCGGTGTTCATGCGCTTCATGAAACCCGGATTCAGGCGAACAGCTTCTTCCGCCAGCAAGCCTTCGGTAACCTGAACGCCAGCCTCCCTCAGCATATCCAGCCCGCGTCCGGATACCGAGGGATTCGGATCCTTGGTGGCGGCATACACATGGGCAACACCGGCATCAATCAGCGCCCTGGCACAGGGCGGTGTACGACCAAAGTGGCTGCACGGCTCCAGGGTTACATAGGCTGTCGCTCCCCGGGCGTCCGGACCGGCCTGACTCAGGGCGCGGATCTCAGCGTGGGCTTCTCCGGCACGCTCATGCCAGCCCTCACCGAGTATCAGATCGCCGCGGGCAATGACACAGCCAACCCGGGGATTGGGATGGGTAGAGTACCGACCGCGCCAGGCAAGCTGGACAGCCCGCGCCATCATGGCCCTGTCGCGGTTGTCGATCATGCCTTTCCTTTCGGGGCGTGGTTATCCGCCAACGCTTTGGCGACGTCAACGGCCGCCTCACCGTTGCTTGCCGACAGCCTCTCAATCTCTTCCTTGAACTCGTTGATATCCTGGAAACTGCGATACACCGACGCGAAGCGGACATAGGCGACCTTGTCCAACTGGCGCAATTCGGTCATCACCTCCTCGCCCAGTTGCATGGATTTCACTTCCCGTTCGCCGGTCGCCCGCAAACGGTATTTGATCCGGTTCAGGGCCGCATCAATCTGCTCGATGCTAACCGGCCGCTTCTCGAGGGCCTTCATCAGCCCCGAACGCAGCTTTTCCTCATCAAACGGCTGCCGGGTGCCATCCTGCTTGACCACTCGCGGCATCACCAGCTCGGCAAACTCGAAGGTCGTGAACCGCTCCCGACAGGACAGGCATTCCCTGCGGCGACGCACCTGATCTCCCTCGGCCACCAGCCGGGAGTCAATCACCTTGGTATCTGCTTCACCACAGAAGGGACAATGCATAGTCAGGAACTCCGAAGAGGAAGCCGGGCCGAAAGTTCGGCCCGGCAGGTCATGCCTGTAGTCTAGCTATAAAACGATTAGCCGTAGACAGGAAAACGGGCGCAGAGCGCACTCACCTGTTCGCGAACCCGGCTGTTGACCGCATCATCATCCAGATTATCGAGGATATCGCAGATCCAGCCGGCCAGGTCGCGACACTCGGACTCGCCGAAACCGCGAGTGGTGATCGCCGGGGTACCAATACGCAGGCCGGAAGTGACGAACGGCGAACGGGGGTCATTGGGAACCGCGTTCTTGTTCACGGTAATGTGAGCACGACCCAATGCAGCATCGGCGTCTTTACCGGTAATGTCCTGCTTGATAAGGCTGACCAGGAACAGGTGGTTCCTGGTGCCGCCGGAAACCACATCATAGCCACGATCCACAAAAACCTGAGCCATGGCAGAGGCGTTCTTCACAACCTGCTGCTGGTAGGTCTTGAACTCTTCGCTCATGGCCTCCTTGAAGCAAACAGCCTTCGCGGCAATAACGTGCATCAGCGGGCCACCCTGGCCGCCCGGGAATACCGCAGAGTTCAGCTTCTTCTGCAGATCAGCATCATCGCAAGCCAGGATCAGACCACCACGGGGACCGCGCAGGGTCTTGTGTGTAGTCGTCGCGATCACGTGGGCATGGGGAACCGGATCCGGGTAAACGCCCGCGGCCACCAGGCCAGCCACGTGGGCCATATCGACAAACAGGTAAGCGCCCACCTTGTCGGCAATCTCACGGAAGCGGGCGAAATCCAGCTCCTGGGAGTAGGCTGAGAAGCCAGCAATAATCATTTTTGGCTTGTGCTCAAGAGCCAGCGCTTCGATCTCATCGTAGTCGAGAAGGCCAGTGTCGGTATTGATACCGTACTGCACGGCATTGTAGATCTTGCCGGAGAAGTTGACACTGGCGCCGTGAGTCAGGTGGCCACCGTGGGCGAGACTCATGCCCAGAACCGTATCACCAGGCTTGAGCAGAGCCATAAAGACAGCCGAGTTGGCCTGGGAACCAGAATGCGGCTGGACGTTGGCATAGGCAGCACCAAACAGCTCTTTGGCACGTTCAATCGCCAGGTCTTCGGCAATATCCACGAACTCGCAGCCGCCATAGTAGCGCTTGCCCGGATAGCCTTCCGCGTACTTGTTGGTCAGCACGCTGCCCTGGGCTTCCATCACTCGGGGGCTGGTGTAGTTCTCGGACGCGATCAGCTCGATGTGAGCTTCCTGGCGCTTCTCTTCCGCCTGCATGGCGTTCCAGAGTTCGTCGTCAAAGCCGGCGATTTTCATTTCACGATTAAACATGGATGCGCTGCCCCTGTGTGCTTGGCTGGCCCGGAGAGCTTTGGCGATCTCCGCAGGCTCCCTGAAAAATTGGGTCGCTATTCTATCTTACAAACGGGTGAAAAATCACCCTTTAACCGTCCGCAGATACCGGCATGCGGCCAACTCCGGTTTCTGCTCAATTGCTATCACTGGTAGGTTTCGATACCTTAGCCGGTCTACGTTCATTGGTTGCGGCTTGTGGAGTTACGGCCATCGGGTAGGGCGATCCGGGATACGCTGTGAATACATCCCTGTACGCTCGACAAAATCATCCCTGATTTTGACGATCCCGGATCGCCCTACCCGATGGCCTCAGCCAGACACCTTCAGTGATCTCGACACTCAATTCGCAAGAAGGATGCTGACAAAATGGCGCAATACGTCTACACCATGAACCGCGTGGGCAAGGTGGTCCCGCCCAAGCGCGAGATTCTGAAAGACATCTCCCTGAGCTTCTTCCCCGGCGCCAAGATCGGCGTTCTGGGCCTCAACGGTGCCGGTAAATCCACCCTGCTCCGCATTATGGCGGGCGTAGACCAGGATTACATCGGTGAAGCCCGTCCGCAGCCTGGCATCAACGTGGGCTATCTGCCCCAGGAGCCGGAGCTGGACGAAGAAAAAACCGTCAAGGAGATCGTCGACGAGGCGGTTTCCGGCGTCCACGACGCCCTGGCCGAACTGGACCAGGTGTACGCAGCCTACGCCGAACCGGATGCCGACTTTGACGCCCTGGCCAAGAAGCAGGGCGAGCTGGAGGCCTATATCCAGGCCACCGATGGCCACGACATTGAACGCAAGATGGAAGTTGCCGCGGACGCCCTGCGTCTTCCACCCTGGGATCAGAAAGTAAGCGTTCTTTCCGGTGGTGAGCGCCGCCGGGTCGCACTGTGCCGTCTGCTGCTGTCCGGCCCGGACATGCTGCTGCTGGACGAGCCCACCAACCACCTGGATGCCGAATCCGTGGCCTGGCTCGAGCGCTTCCTGCATGACTACGAAGGCACCGTGGTCGCCATCACCCACGACCGGTACTTCCTCGACAACGTCGCCGGCTGGATCCTGGAACTGGACCGTGGCCACGGCATTCCGTTTGAAGGCAATTACAGCCAGTGGCTGGAAAACAAGGAGAAGCGCCTGGAGATGGAATCCAAGCAGGAAGCCTCTCACCAGAAAGCCATCAAACAGGAACTGGAGTGGGTGCGAAGCAATGCCAAGGGCCGTCAGTCCAAGAGCAAGGCCCGTCTGGCCCGCTTTGAGGAGATGAGCTCCCAGGAATTCCAGAAGCGCAACGAAACCAACGAACTCTACATTCCGCCCGGACCTCGCCTGGGCAACAAGGTGATCGAGGTGGACGGCATCAGCAAGTCCTTCGGTGACCGCCTGCTGTATGAAGACGTGTCCTTCAGCGTACCGCCCGGTGCCATCGTGGGCATTATCGGCGGTAACGGTGCCGGCAAATCCACCCTGTTCAAGATGATTGCCGGTTTCGACAAGCCGGACTCTGGTGACATCACCGTCGGCGAAACCGTGGAACTGGCCTACGTGGACCAGATGCGTGACCTGGATGGCAGCAAAACCGTTTGGGAAGAGCTCTCCGACGGCAACGATATCATCAAGGTTGGCAATTACGAGACGCCCTCCCGGGCTTACGTAGGCCGTTTCAACTTCAAGGGCAGCGACCAGCAGAAGCGGGTTGGCGACCTGTCCGGCGGTGAGCGCAACCGCCTGCACCTGGCCAAGCTGCTGAAACAGGGCGGCAACGTGCTGCTGCTGGATGAGCCCACCAACGATCTGGACGTGGAAACCCTCCGGGCGCTGGAAGAAGCCCTGCTGAACTTCCCGGGTTCTGCCCTGGTGATCTCACACGATCGCTGGTTCCTCGACCGCGTAGCCAGCCATATTCTGGCGTTCGAAGATGATGGCGAGGTGGTGTACTTCGAAGGCAACTTCACGGAGTACGATGAGGACTTCAAGAAGCGTAAGGGCGATTCAGCCATGCAGCCCAAGCGCATGAAGTACAAGAAGCTGGCCTGATGGCGAAAACCAAAACCGCCTTTGTCTGCACCGAGTGCGGTGCAGACTATTCCAAGTGGCAGGGCCAGTGCACGGCATGCCAGGCCTGGAACACCATCAGCGAAGTCCGCGGCGTCAGCAGCAACAGCAAAGGCGCCCGCGGTGCCCGCTTTGAGGGATTCGCCGGCAGCCTATCCGAAGTTCAGAGCCTGGACGACGTCAGCCTGGCCGAGCAGCCTCGCATCAGCTCCGGCATGCAGGAGTTCGATCGGGTCCTGGGCGGCGGCCTGGTCGAAGGCTCTGCCGTACTGATGGGCGGCCATCCGGGCGCCGGCAAGAGCACACTGCTGCTACAGGCCGTCTGCCATCTTGCCGCCAGCGTCCCCGCTTTGTATGTCACCGGTGAGGAATCCCTGCAACAGGTCGCCATGCGCGCCAAACGGCTGGGCCTGCCCACCAAAGACCTGAAGATGCTGTCCGAAACCAGTGTCGAACGAGTCATGCAGGTGGCCGAGGCAGAAAAACCCCGGATTCTGGTGGTGGACAGTATTCAGGTGATGCACATGGCGGATATCGAGTCCGCCCCGGGCAGTGTCTCGCAGGTACGGGAAAGCGCCGCCTACCTCACCCGTTTCGCCAAGCAGACCGGCACCATTCTGTTTCTGGTCGGCCATGTCACCAAAGACGGCAGCCTGGCCGGCCCGAAGGTTCTGGAACACATGATCGACTGCTCTATCCTGCTGGAAGGCTCCAGCGACAGCCGTTATCGAACCCTTCGGGGGATCAAGAACCGGTTTGGTGCAGTGAACGAGTTGGGCGTGTTCGCCATGCTGGAACAGGGGCTAAAGGAAGTGAAGAACCCCAGCGCGATCTTCCTGAACCGCGGCGAAGACGCTGCCCCTGGAAGCGTGGTGATGGTGGTCTGGGAAGGTACCCGCCCGATGCTCGTGGAGATCCAGGCCCTGGTGGATATGGCTCAGGGCGGCTACCCCAGACGGGTCGCAGTTGGCCTCGATCAGAACCGGCTGGCCATGCTCCTTGCCGTATTGCACCGCCATGGCGGCATGCACGTATCCGACCAGGACGTGTTCGTGAACGTGGTTGGTGGCGTAAAAGTAAACGAAACCAGCGCCGATCTCGCGCTGCTGGCCGCCATTGTCTCCTCCTTCCGCGACCGAGCCCTACCCCAGGACCTGGTGATCTTCGGCGAAGTCGGCCTCTCCGGGGAAATCCGCCCGGTGCCCAGTGGCCAGGAGCGCATCTACGAAGCCGCCAAACACGGCTTCACGCGGGCTCTGGTACCGAAATCCAATGCCCCGCGCAAGGCCATCGACGGCATGAAGGTGATTCCCGTTACCAAACTGAGTGATGCTCTTACTGCTCTGGAAGACCTTTAAGCCTGCCATCTTCGGAGTGAACGGTCAGGTTGACTTCGGAGCTTCCAAAAACCGCTACAAGCACATCCCTGTGCGCTTGTCCTCGGCCATCCTTGGCCTCCGACATTTTTGAAAGCTCCGAAGTCAACCTGACCTGCAGGCAGCGGTGCCAAAGTCCGGCTGCAAAAGCTCTAATCAATGAGGTGGGCAAACTCTCTTTCCAGCAACGCCTGATCTCCGAGGTTAAGTTCCACTAGGCGTTTTAAGTGGGTAGCACTATCGAGATCTATGTACTGGCATTTGAAACCCAGCCGGTGCGGCTCCACGTGCCTAAGCTCTACCGCCATAACAATACCTGCCTCATGATCATTCAGATGAATAATCACTTCGCAGGGCTGCTTTAAGGGGACCTGCCAACCCTCCGGCCGCTTCACCAGAACACCTTTCAGCGAAATATCCAGCACCTCCGTCGTCCAGACGGATTCCTGGCAGTGGAGCTCACACGGCGCATCAAACTCGATCCGGTGGAACCGGCGCTTTTCTGGGGTCTTGGTGGGCAAGTGGTTACTCCTGTTTACCGGTCTTGTTTTACCTGACTATAGACCGGACAGAAGATCGCTTCCAGAGGAGTTTTTGAGCAGATATATCTCTGCAGAACAAACAAGGCTGCTGTAGGGCCCTTTCCAAAAATGTCGGAGGCCATGGAAGGCCGGAGACAAGCCACATGGACGTGCTCGTAGCGGTTTTTGGAAAGGGCCCTACAGCAGGCTAGCCCGCATATTCACAGGCTAGGAGACGCAAAAATCCAAGTCTTAGCGGTGATACTCTGGGCTCAGCTCGACCACAGCTTCAATGAACGCCTTTGCATGCTCCGGATCGACATCCGGCGTAATCCCGTGACCAAGGTTAAATATGTGCCCATTGCCGGAACCGAAGCGCTTGAGGATATCAGCCACTTCCTGCCGGATCCGCTCAGGCGGTGCATACAGCATCGCCGGATCCATGTTGCCCTGAAGGGCCACTCGATCACCAATCCGGGCCCGGGCATTACCGATATCGGTAGTCCAGTCCAGACCAACGGCATCCGCACCGGAATCGGCAATGGATTCCAGCCACTGACCGCCATTCTTGGTGAACAGAATCACCGGTACCCGGCGACCATCATTCTCGCGAATCAGACCGTCAACGATCTTCTTCATGTAGCGGAGCGAGAACTCTTCGTACGCCCAGCTGCTCAAAACGCCGCCCCAAGTATCGAAAATCTGTACAGCCTGGGCACCGGCCTTGATCTGGCCGTTGAGGTAATCAATGACCGCATCCGCCAGATGGTCCAACAGGCGATGCATCACCTCCGGCTGACCGTACATGAGCTTCTTGGCCTCCCGGAAATCCTTGGACGAGCCACCCTCAATCATATAAGTCGCCAGGGTCCAGGGGCTGCCGGAGAAACCGATCAGGGGAACGCTGCCGTTCAGGGCTCCGCGGATGGTGGAAACCGCGTTCATAACGTAGTCCAGATCCACCTCAGCGTTGATCTTCGGCAGAGCCGCAACATCGGCTTCGGAGCGGATCGTATTCCGGAATTTCGGGCCTTCGCCGGTTTCGAAGTACAGGCCAAGACCCAGAGCGTCCGGAATCGTCAGGATGTCTGAAAACAGGATCGCCGCGTCCAGTGGGAAACGTTCGAGAGGCTGCAGAGTTACCTCGCAGGCCAACGGCGTGTTCTTGCACAAGCTGAGGAAGTCGCCGGCTTTTGCCCTGGTCGCACGGTACTCCGGCAGATATCGCCCTGCCTGTCGCATCATCCAAACCGGTGTGCGGTCCACGGGCTGGCGCATCAGGGCGCGCAGGAAACGATCATTCTTCAGCTCGGTCATAGGAAATCCAGCGTGTTCTGTACAAAGGGGAAAATTGGATGGAGGCCATAATACCCGGTTTGCGGGAATAAAAAAGGGCGGCTTTCCCTTAGGAAACCGCCCTTCTCATCAGGATCAACCGTGCAATCAGATATCCAGGTAATCCATGATGCCTTCGGCAGCCTGACGGCCTTCCCAGATAGCGGTTACGACCAGATCCGAACCGCGGACCATGTCCCCGCCCGCAAAGATTTTCTCGTTGCTGGTCTGGAACATGAACTCTGCGCCTTCCGGAGCAGTTACCCGGCCCGAATCGTCGGTATTCACTTTCAGCTCATCGAACCAGTCGGCCGGGCTCGGACGGAAACCGAAGGCGACCAGAACCGCGTCCGCAGGAATAACCTCCTCGCTACCCGGGACCACTTCCGGACGGCGACGACCATTTTCGTCCGGATCGCCCAGACGGGTCTGAACCACCTTCACACCCTCAACCCGGTCTTCACCAATAATGGCGATGGGCTGACGATTGAAGAGGAACTTAACGCCCTCTTCCTTGGCGTTGGCCACTTCCCGGCGAGAACCCGGCATGTTGGCTTCGTCCCGGCGGTAGGCACAGGTGACGCTCTCGGCCTGCTGACGGATCGAGGTGCGGTTGCAGTCCATCGCCGTATCGCCGCCACCGAGGACAACAACCCGCTTGCCTTTCATGTCAATGAAGTCTGCTTCGTCTTTCTCGAAGCCGAGACGACGGTTGACGTTCGAAACGAGGAACGGCAGTGCATCGTACACGCCCGGCAGGTTCTCACCCGGGAAACCTCCCTTCATGTAGGTGTAGGTGCCCATGCCCATGAAAACGGCATCGTACTCGTCAATGATCTCCTGCAGCTGAACGTCCTTGCCCACCTCGGTAGACAGGCGGAATTCCACGCCCATCTCCTCGAACACCTTGCGGCGACGGGTCATAACGGATTTTTCCAGCTTGAACTCGGGAATGCCGAAGGTCAGCAGGCCACCGATTTCCGGATAGATATCGAATACAACCGGCTTGACGCCATTGCGAACCAGAACGTCCGCGCAGCCCAGACCCGCAGGCCCAGCGCCGATGACTGCAACCTTCTTGTCTGTCCACTTCACGGCGGACATATCCGGTTTCCAGCCCAGGGCAAAGGCGGTGTCGGTAATGTACTTCTCGACAGACCCGATGGTAACCGCACCGTACCCGTCGTTCAGCGTGCAGGCACCTTCACACAGGCGATCCTGCGGACAAACCCGGCCGCAAACTTCAGGCAGGGAGTTGGTCTGGTGACACAACTCGACGGCCCGCATGATATTGCCTTCGGAAACCAGCTTGAGCCAGTTCGGAATATAGTTGTGAACCGGGCACTTCCACTCGCAATAGGGGTTACCACACTCAAGACAGCGATGGGACTGGGACGCCGCGTTATCTGCTGTGAAGGGGTGGTAAATTTCACCAAACTCTTTCTTCCGCTTCTTGGCCGGGACCTTTTTCGGGTCGACACGTCCAACCTCGACAAACTGGAAGTCATTACTCAGTCGTTCTTTCATCTGGATGCTCTCATCAACTCGATTTCGACAAGGGCGGCAGCCAGGCTGCTCGCCCCAAACCCTCTCAGCCTCTTATTCCGGACGCGCCCGGGTGCTGGCCAGCAGACTGCGCAGATTCGCAGCCTTGGGTTTCACCAGCCAGAAGCGGCCAATGTAGTCGTCGAAATTCTCAAGAATGTGCTCTGCCCACTCACTGCCGGTTTCCGAGATATGCTCCCGGATTACACCACGCAGGTGATTGCGGTAGGACTCCATGTCCTCGCTGGAAATCCGCTGAATTTCCACCAGCTCGTGGTTGTATTTGTCCACGAACGTGTTGTTGATATCCATGACGTAAGCAAAGCCACCGGTCATACCAGCACCGAAGTTGTGGCCAGTAGAGCCCAGCACCGTCACCAGACCACCGGTCATGTATTCACAGCAATGGTCTCCGGCGCCTTCCACAACGGCATGGGCACCGGAATTACGAACTGCAAATCGCTCACCCGCGGTTCCGGCAGCAAAGAGTTTGCCGCCGGTTGCGCCGTAGAGACAGGTATTGCCGACGATAGAGGTTTCCTGGGTCTTGAACGCGCTGCCGCGGGGCGGCTTCACAACCAGCTTGCCACCGGTCATGCCCTTACCGACGTAGTCGTTGGCGTCCCCTTCAAGGATCAGGTTGAGACCACCCACGTTCCAGACACCAAAACTCTGGCCAGCGGTACCGGTCAGGTCCAGGGTGATCGGTGCATCCACCATACCCTGGTTACCATGGATCTGGGCGATTTCGCCAGAGAGGCGGGCGCCAATAGAGCGATCACAGTTGGTGACTCGATAGGACCACGCGCCTCCACTCTTCTCTTTGATCGCCGCAGCGGTATCCTGAACCATCTGTTCCGCGAGCCTGCCCTCATCAAACGGGTGATTCCGTTCGACCTGACAGGTCTGCGGCTTGTCTGCAGGAATATGGTCGTTAGACAGCAGGCGACTCAGATCCAGTTTCTTCTGACGTTCGGTATCACCGGGCAGGCGCTCCAGCAGGTCAACGCGACCCACAAGCTCTTCCAGGGTACGCACGCCCAGCTTGGCCATCCACTCCCGGGTCTCTTCGGCCACGAAGCGGAAGAAATTCATCGCCATTTCCACCGTGCCCTTGAAGTGCTCTTCACGGAGGTGGTCGTTCTGTGTAGCCACACCGGTCGCGCAGTTATTCAGGTGACAGATACGCAGGTATTTACAACCCAGCGCAACCATCGGGGTGGTACCAAAACCGAAGCTCTCGGCACCAAGGATCGCGCCCTTTACCACGTCCAGACCTGTTTTCAGGCCGCCATCAGTCTGCAGGCGAATCTTGCCACGCAGGTCATTGGCTCGCAGCGCCTGCTGGGTTTCGGTAAGCCCCAGCTCCCAGGGAGAACCGGCGTAGCGGATCGACGTCAGCGGGCTCGCCGCTGTACCGCCATCGTACCCGGACACCGTGATCAGGTCGGCGTACGCCTTAGCCACACCTGCGGCAATCGTACCGACGCCGGGCTCAGAGACCAGCTTCACAGACACCAGAGCCTGCGGATTGACCTGTTTGAGGTCGAAAATCAGCTGGGCCAGATCCTCGATGGAATAGATATCGTGATGCGGCGGCGGTGAAATCAGCGTTACGCCCGGGACCGAATAACGCAGGCGGGCGATCAGTTCATTGACCTTGCCACCGGGCAACTGGCCGCCTTCGCCCGGCTTGGCACCTTGGGCCACCTTGATCTGCATGACATCCGCACTACGCAGATATTCGGCTGTAACGCCAAAACGTCCGGACGCGATCTGTTTGATTTTCGAGCGTTTTTCAGTGCCATAGCGAGCGGGATCTTCACCGCCCTCGCCCGAATTAGACCGGCTGCCCAGGGTATTCATGGCCACCGCCAAGGCTTCGTGGGCCTCGGGTGACAGGGCACCAAGTGACATACCGGCCGAATCAAAGCGGGTGAAGATGTTTTCAACCGGCTCTACTTCCGAAATATCAATCGGCTTGATGTCTTTCCGGAAGACAAGAAGGTCACGGAGCGTCGCAACCGGACGCTCGTTAACCAGACCCGCGTATTCCTTGTAGTGGCCATAGTCGCCGCTGGTCACCGCCTCCTGGAGCTTACCGACCACATCCGGGTTAAAGGCATGATACTCCTGGCCATGGACGTACTTCAGAAGACCGCCCTGAATGATGGGCTTGCGCGGCTTCCAGGCCACGGACGCCAATTGCTCCTGGTCCTGCTGGAAATCGTAGAACCCGGCACCCTGGATTCGGCTGGGCACACCCTTGAAGCACAGGTCAACGACATCATCGGCCAGACCGACCGCCTCAAACAGCTGGGCGCCACGATAGGAAGTGATGGTGGAAATTCCCATCTTCGACAGTATCTTCAGCAACCCTTTGTTGATGCCCTTCCGGTAGTTATTCTTGGCATCAATCGGATCCATCAGCAGTTCGCCGGTACGGATCAGGTCGTTCAGAACCTGGTAAGCCAGGTACGGATAGACCGCTGTTGCACCAAAACCGAAGAGCACGGCGAAATGATGGGGATCGCGAGCCCAACCGGTTTCAACAACGATGTTGGAATCGCAACGCAGTCCTTTCTTGACCAGATGGTGGTGGACCGCACCGGTTGCCATCAGGGCATTGACCGGCAGTTCACCTTCCTTCAAATCTTTGTCGGTGAGGATCAGCAGCACCTTACCATCCCGGACGGCCTGTTCCGCTTCCTCACAAACCTGGCGAATCGCCTGCTCCAATCCCTGTTCCGGGCGGTAGCTCATGGAAATACGCGCGACCTCGAAACCCGGGCGCTCATTGTTGGCAATCTTGAGGAACTTGGCAGGCGACAGAACCGGTGTCGTCAGAATAATGCGGTCTGCGTGATCGGCGGTTTCCTCGAATACGTTGCGCTCGGCACCCAGACAGGTCTCCAGGGACATGACAATCGACTCACGCAGAGGGTCAATCGCCGGGTTGGTCACCTGGGCGAACTTCTGCCGGAAGTAGTCCGCCACGTGGCGTACCTTGCTCGAGAGCACGGCCATTGGGGTATCGTCGCCCATTGATCCAACCGCTTCCTGGCCGTTCTCCGCAAGCGGACGCAATACCTGGTCACGCTCTTCGAAGGAGACCATGAACATCTTCTGGTGCACCAGAAGCTCGCCGGAATCCATCAGCCTGAAATCCGGGGTGTCCTGATTCAGAGTGGTCTCGACGCGGAGAGCGTTTTCCCGCAGCCAGCGCTTGTAAGGCTGAGCGGTCTTGAGACGCTGATCAATGTCCTTGGTGTGCAGGACTTCACCGGACTCTGTGTCGATCGCCAGCATCTGACCCGGTCCGACACGGCCTTTGGCTACCACATCGTCCGGCTGATAACCGTAAGTTCCGATCTCTGAGGCCAGCGTGATGAAATCATCCTTGGTGATGACCCACCGGGCCGGGCGCAGACCATTCCGGTCGAGCATACAGACGGCATAGCGGCCGTCCGACATGACCAGACCGGCAGGACCATCCCAAGGCTCCATGTGCATGGAGTTGTACTCGTAAAACGCACGCAGCTCTGAATCCATGCTGTCGACATTCTGCCAGGCTGGCGGAATCATCATGCGGACCGCGCGGAACAGGTCAACACCGCCGGCAAGCAGCACTTCCAGCATGTTGTCCATGCTTGAGGAGTCAGAACCGGTGAGGTTCACCAGAGGCTGCAGGGTCTGCAGATCTGGCAATTCCGGAGAGCTGAACTTGGCGGCCCGGGCGATGGCCCAGTTACGGTTGCCGTCGATGGTGTTGATCTCACCGTTGTGAGCCAGATACCGGAACGGCTGGGCCAGCGGCCAGCGTGGCATGGTGTTGGTGGAGAACCGCTGATGGAAAACACAGATGGCGGTCTCGAGATCGGGGTCACCCAGATCCTTGTAGAAGTTGGCCAGATCTGCCGGCATCATCAGGCCTTTATAGGCCAGGGTGCGGTGTGACAGGCTACAGATGTAGAACTCGGGATCGTCGGCCATATCGCTTTCGGCGTGGCGACGGCCCACGAACAGACTGATCGCAAAATCACGCTCCGCCTTGCCACCAGGCACCACGAAGACCTGCTCGATACGGGGCAGGCAATCAAGCGCCATAGGACCGAGACAGCTGTCATCGACCGGCACTTCGCGCCAGCCGAGAATCTCCAGGCCCTGCTCGGTCAACCGTTTCTCGATGGCCGCACGACCAGCCGAAGCCTTGGCTTCGTCGGGGTTCAGGAAGACCTGGCCGACAGCAAAAAGATCACCCGGCTCCTTACCAAACGCTGCCTTGGCGGCTTTTTTCAGAAAGCCATCCGGGCTCTGGATCAGAAGGCCACAACCATCGCCGGTCTTTCCGTCTGCAGCGATACCACCTCGGTGGGTCATGCAGGTCAGAGACTCGATGGCAGTTTGCAACAACTTGTGGCTGGCCTCGCCCTTCATGTGGGCAATCAGACCGAATCCGCAGTTGTCCCTGAATTCATCGGGATGATACAAACCTGTCATCATAAGCGTTCTCTCGCGTAGAAATGCTTTTCAATCAAAGAGTTAATTGGCGCACAGCCAAACAACCACCCTTCGACACTGAAAATGGGGGCTGGCTATTTTACACACGTAGAAATACGTACTCAAATCGGCGTGACGTTATTGTGGGAAGCCGAAACCGGGATTACCAGTCGACAAGGTTATGGAACAACGAGTTAGCGCCGAAACAGCGGCGCTATAAATTGTCGACCGGACGCACCCAGGGTGACCTGGAAGCCAGCTCCTCTGGCAAACCAGCTGCCGCGGCATTTGCCGCCTCCCGGGTAGGAAACTCCCCATAGAATACCATAAACCAGGGCTGGCCTTGCCTTTCCCCGCGGGTGTAGACCAGATCACCAAGCTGTGAATAGCGGGAAATAACGTTCAGAGCAGTCTGTTCGAGATTGCCGGCCACCAGTTGAATGGTCCAGCCTCCACGCGCCCGAACCTGATCAATCGCCGAAAAATACGCCGGGTTTGCTGGAGTGAAGCTCGGCGCGGCCTCTGGCTCTGGCTCTGGCTCTGGCTCTGGCTCTGGCTCTGGCTCTGGCTCTGGCTCTGGCTCTGGCTCTGGCTCTGGCTCTGGCTCTGGCTCTGGCTCTGGCTCTGGCTCTGGCTCTGGCTCTGGCTCTGGCTCT
>NZ_JBSXNQ010000030.1:0-54672 GCF_056857715.1 Marinobacter sp. L-13 | reverse complement strand
GCTGATAACCGTCTTGACTGACTGAATAGAGAGAATCGAGACTCTATTCGGCTGGATATTGTGGATACGTTCTCGGGCCGAACTGTGATTCGACGCGGCGGGGTCACTTGCTCAAAATACTTCTGCCGCGCAGACCCCTAGAATTCGGCGCCCGCCTGCACCAGCAACATTTCCAGATCCCGATTGTTGGTGGCGCGGGCAACGTCCAGTGCCGTTTGTCCGTCGCTCGCCTCGTAATTGACGTCGGCTCCGGCCGCCACCAGCCTCTCCGCCGTCAGCAAATCCCCGTTGGCCACGATTTTCATCAGCAAAGATTCGCCTCCCTGACTCACGTTGACGTTGGCACCGGCTGCCACCAATACCTTCACCACCGACAGATGGCCGTTTTCCGCCGCCCGCATCACGGGGGTATACCCGTACGGGTCACTGGTGTTCACATCGGCGCCGGCCGATAACAACAGCTGCACGCGCCGCTTTTCACCATTCCCGGCGGCTGAAACCAGCAGTGCATCCGCCTCGGCCAGGGCCTCGGGGCTCAGGGCAACCGGTTGGTTCGGGGAGGCGCAGGCGGACAGGAAAACAACAAGCGGAAGCAATATGAGCAAAAAACGGAAGGCGCCGGTTCCCTTGGCCATAAAAAACAGTCTCTGTGGATCTCGTTAAAGGATACGAGGGCCCATTCTGGGCAGACACCGGCGGAAATTAAATCGAGCGAGTCACAAACCCCGGCCATCCTTCAAAAGATCACGCACCACCTGTCGCAGACGATCTTCGCCTTCTCTCTGGCCCAGGCAAAGCCTGTCCGCCTGCAGCGCGGACCAGGGCCGCCCCTGAAGAACACCCTGGCACCAGACCGCAAGCGCCTCATGGCTATTCAGCCACGCCATGATCCCGGGCACCTGACTCAGCTTCCGCAATACCGGGACAGTAACCTGAAAGCCACGATGCCCATTGGCGAAATTGCGGAGATCCCGCAAATCATCCTTGTCCAGTGTCGGCCCGGTGGGCAGATCGGCGGTTATCCCGGCCAGCAATGTTGGCTCCAGCCCCTGCCAGTTGCCGGGCAAGAGAGTAAGCCAATGATCGGCCAGGCGGCTGCGGATGCGTTCTTCCAGATCGCGACCAGCCTGCGAAAAGCCGGCCACCATCTGCAGTGGGTATTCGCCACTGGATGCTTCCTGCTGCAAGCCAACCCTGACAACGTGCAGACCGCAGGTCTGCCAAAACGCGAGCAGGTCAGCGCTGCCACCGAAGCTGGTTCCGAGGTAATCAACATCCTGCTCGGCGGCATACGCCCTGGCAGCCTGCACCATGCTTTGGCCAATGCCCGCGCGTCTGACCTCGTCTGATACTGCAATGCGGACAACCCTCAGACCCCGCAGGACCGCGGCCTCGGGATAGCCGCTGTGGCTGGCCAACGATTGCGGCAGCAGATGGCCCCGTATTCGCCGGGTACCCAGACTGACCTGCTGTGCCAGCTCATCCGGAAGGCCACCTTCGAGCGCGCACCAGAGCACACCAACCATCTGATCGCCAATTCGCGCACGCCAGCTACGGGCGGCCGGGTCATCCAGCCACTGCCTCAGATCAGCGGGGCTGGTCCGGTAATGGGCATCCACCAGCAACCCAAAGGCACGGGACAGAGCTTCGTCACTTGCCGTTGCCGGCTCCCAGGGTTCGATGACCAGCTCGCCGGCGCTGTATTCAGTTTTCCCGGGCAAGCGACCACCGTCGGCCGCCAGCAAAAAGAGTCGGCTGATCAGGGCTTCCAGCGGATCGTTCATGGCCCAGCGTACCGGCTCGCTCAACGTTACCGACTGCCACTGGGGCGTTGATTGATCAAGGACCTGTCGAAAACGAATGGCAAAGCCACGGCCAGCCCCTTCGTAACCATGGACCGTGGTGGCGAACGCCACTCTCGGCCAGCCGAGCAGAACCGATTTCAGCAGCGGCGCCGGAATCGCTGCTGCCTCATCCACCAGGACCACTTCGGCTTCCGGCCGCAAAGCCAGCAAGTCACGCACCGGAATAAACCTCAGGCGGCCACCGGTTCGGGAGGCGAGTATCCCCGGGCTGGCTTCGGCCAATTCGTCCCCGAGAGACTCACGGGCGTGGCGAAAGAGGGTCTCCACATTCTGCTCCGAGGGCGCGGTAACCACGATGTCCTGCCTGCCTTGGCGCAACAATTCGGCTGCAGCCATACCCATCGCTGCAGATTTGCCACGGCCCCGGTCCGCCGTCACTATCAGCGGCCGGCGCCGTCGGCCCAGGCCAAAACGGACGAGGCGCTGAACCAATTGTTCCTGATCCCGGGTGGCGGCGATTCGAAAGCGTTTCTCAGGCAGGGGCGGAACCGGCGGCCGTGATTCCGGACGGTCGGGTGACACCCGGATGACCGCATCATCGTCGGCAAGCAGGTCGGCCATGCGGGCAGCAAACGGATGGTTCGGACCATGCTCCAGACCGGTTCTCGAGTAATCGGGATCCGCAAAGCGGGACCACTCTGCCAGCGGCGGCATCAGCCAGAACAGCAGGCCACCAGCGGTGAGCGCACCCGAGAGCGCGGCAAAGGCATCCGGAGGATTGCCGTGCCAGCCATCCCAGACGATAAGCGAGACTTCACACCCGAGCCACTTTCGAGCCCCGGGAGGCGTGACCCGGGTCAGCCGGGTATCGGGGCTATGATCCGCTGGTCCCGTCCAGAGGCCGCTCTGTATTTCCAGCCCGGGTAACAGACCGGAAAGCCACCTGAGGTTCTGTTCCCGATCACCCTCAAGCAGAACCAGTCGGCGTTCACCGTTGGCGGTGAGGCTGTCCTGCAGGGCACGCCATGCGGACGGATCCGCTTTGGCATCGGGTCCGGAATGGCTCATCAGCTAAGGTCGGCACCATGAGACTTGAGGTCGTCCAGGGCGCATTTTTCAAGGGCAGCCCGATGGGTGGCCCGCAGTCGGACCCTGGGGGCACAGCCAGCTTCAAAGGCTTCCTGCCACCGGCCGGCACACAGGCACCAGCTATCACCCGCTTTCAGGCCTTCGAAGCCGAATTCAGGCCTGGGGGTGCTGAGGTCGTTGCCCTGGGCTTTGGAGAATTCGAGGAATTCGTCGGTGACCACGGCGCAGACGGCGTGCAGGCCAAAATCATCCGGGCCGACGTTGCAGCAGCCATCGCGGTAAAAGCCGGTGATCGGGTCTTTGCCGCAGGTTTCGAGTTTTTCGCCAAGTACGTTTACCGATTCGGACATTTCCATGTTTAAGACCCTTTCGCTCTCATGTTTTGATCGCAATTATGCGGGAGCGGTATCCGCTCTACCAGCAGGCCGTTACAATACCGGCCATGCCGACCGAACCCCAAATTCCTGAGACCACCAACCTTCCGGATTTCCTCACCGATGAGCAGCGGGCGATTATCACCGCGGGCTATGAGCATTCGGTGATTACCGCCGTAGCTGGCAGTGGCAAGACGTCGACGCTGGCCTGGCGAATCCGGTATCTGCTGGAACAGGGCCACGATCCGGACCGGATGCTGGTGTTGATGTTCAACCGCAGCGCCCGGGTGGATTTCGAGCGCAAGCTGCAGGAGGTGTGCGCCCGGAGCGGGCTGGCGCTGCCAGAGATACGGACGTATCACGCCATGGGCTTGAGGTTGTACAAGAGGTTTGTTCGGGAGGGCTATCTACCGGGGTTTTCGGACAAAATCCTGACCGAGCAGGAGATCAGCTTCCAGGCCTGGCAGTTGACCCGACGGCTGGCGCCGGAGGATCTGGCGGATGAAATCCGGCGCAACAAGAAGGATTTTGTCGAGACGGCGACGGGGTTTATTGATCTGGTGAAAACAACGCTGTCGCCGGCGGAAATCGTGTTTGAGGAACTGGGGTACTCGGACAAGCACAAATACCTCATTGACCTGTTCCACAGCTTTGAACAGTGGCGTAAAAGCCAGGGACGGATCAGCTACGCCGACATGCTGTACGAGCCGGTGATGGCGATTCACCAGAATCCGCCGTTGCAGCGGCTGGTGGGCAACAAGATGGATCTGATTCTGGTGGATGAGTACCAGGACACCAATGAAATCCAGCACCTGCTGCTGCGCTACGTGGCTGGAGACCGGGCCCGGGTGACGGTTGTTGGCGACCCGGACCAGACGATCTACGAGTTCCGGGGCGCAAAGCCCGAGTTTATTCTCAAGCGGTTCAGCGATGAGTTCGAAAGCCCGCTGGAGCAGACGCTCAGCTATACCTTCCGGTACGGCCATCGCGTCGCTTTGCTCGCCAACCATCTGATTTGCCACAACACCGGTCGCAAGGATGTGCTTTGCCATTCCCACGCTTCCACACCCGGCACGGAGATCACCCTGCATCGGTCGGAAAGCGATGCCGATGCCGTGCTTCAAATTCTTCAGGGCCAACCGGAACCGGCTCTGGCAGGCACGGCCATACTGTTCCGGGTCTGGAGTCAGAGTGTCCCTATCGAGCTGAAGTTGCTGGCTCGTCAGATTCCCTACCGGATTGATGCCGGCAAGGGCGCGCTGTTCAGCCGGGAAGTTCAGGCGATCACTGCCCTTCTGATGGTGGTGACCGGGAAACTGGAAAACCTGCCGGACGAGGATCGCCTGGAGCTGGCACGGCAGTTGTTGCGCTTTCCTCATGTGGGTCTGAAAGAGCCGGAGCTGGAGCAGTTGGCGCGTTTCCTGGCAGGATTTTCCAGTGGCTGGCACGAGCGTCTGCTGGCGATGGACTTCGACGCGCTGGCGCCCATGGCCGCCCGCAAGCTCCGGAAACTCGGCGAAGTGCTTGCCCAACTGCGCAGCTACGGAGGTCCGGTTGCAGGACTGATCAGCGTCTATGCCGAGCACACTGATCTTTACGAGGGCATCCGCAGCCTGGCGCTGACGCATGAGAGTGCCGAGGAACGGATCGATACGATACAAGGATTCCGGCAGTACCTTAAAAGCCTTGATGTCACAGCTGAAGGCGCCTTGGAACACCTGAAAACCCTCAAACAACAGGCGGGAGAAAAACAGCAGGGTGGGGTGCTGCTCTCAACGATTCACCGCACCAAGGGTCTGGAATGGCCAACAGTTATCATTCCCGGACTACAGGAGAAATACCTGCCGTACAGCCCCCGCCCCCAGGACAATGCCAGAGCATTTCTGGAAAGCGAGCGACGGCTGCTGTATGTGGCCATGACACGCACACGCCAGCAGCTGCACCTGATCACCCGACCGGCCAGCAAGCAACCGCACCTGGACGGCGATCTGGGCCCAAGCCGTTTCGTGGAAGAGTGCTGCTTTGAGCTTGCCGAGGAATTCGGTCGCTGTCTGGATGATCGATCTCCGGCAGAAACATCAACCATTCGGTTAACTGCCCCCCTGACACCGGTCAGCCAGCGTTACGCCGACCGGGAGAGCGTCACCCTTGAGGGCCAGGCGGCAACATCCGAAAACTCAACGGAACCACTCTGGCATCAAAAACGTCTTGGCCACGCGATCTTTGGTCCTGGCTCGGTGGTCGCCGAAGATGAGAATTCTTTCGAGGTACATTTCGACAACGGCGAGGTGCTTAACTTCAGTAAAAAGAGCGCGCATCTGTATTTTTCCGCTCTGACCTGAAACGACCTCGGGGTCGTAAAGGTCAGCTGGGTACAATTGCGGACGTAACAATCCGTATCATTTTTTTGTTTTTTTTGGCCTACTGGCCTAAATTCCGGGTATACAAGCACTTTTCATGAGGAAGTGCGGTACCACAACGATAACGAACAGGAGGTTCTGCATGAACGTCATGCGTCCGATTTCCGCGGCTGTACTGGCCGCTACCCTGGCAACCCCGGCCATGGCCGATCGTCAGGAAACCGTTTACATCAACCCGTTTGCAGGTTTTCAGCTGTTTGACGACAAGCGCGATCTGAGCGAAACCGGCACCTTCGGCGTTGGTGTGGAATACCGCTTCCGTCCCCACTGGTCGGTGGAGGCGCTTTACTCACGTGCCGATGCAGACCGCAAATACGTGCCGGGCGAATCGGAATTTGATGAAGTTCGGGTTGACGGTACGTATTACTTTGCAGGGCCGGACGAAGCCTGGAACCCATACGTTTCTCTGGGCGCAGGCCATGCAGACTTTGGTTCGGACAACAGTGGCGTTCGCACCGCGGGCAGCAACCATGACGAAACCCGAGTGAACGTGGGTACCGGCTTCCGCTACAACATCAGCGACGCCGTATCACTGCGCGGTGACCTCCGTGAATTCCACGGCATTGATGAAAGCACCTTCGACACTCAGGTCTCTCTGGGCATCAGTTTTGCGTTTACCCGCACCGTGGCGCAAGCAGCGCCGGCGCCTGTGCGCCCGGCAGATGCAGATGGTGATGGCGTGCCGGATTCGCGGGACCAGTGCCCCGGCACCCCGGCAGGCGCAACCGTTGACAGCAATGGCTGCGAGCCGGATTCGGATCGCGACGGCGTGGCCGACAGTCGTGACCAGTGCCCGGACACACCGCGCGGTGCGGAAGTAAACAGCCGTGGATGTGAGCTGGACAGCGATAATGACGGCGTGGTCAACAGCCAGGATCTGTGCCCAAATACGACCGCAGGCGCAGAGGTTGATGAGACAGGTTGTGAAGGTGTAACCGAGACCATCGAAACCTTCACCATTGAAGTCCAGTTCCCGAGCAACAGTTCGGTCATCGGCAATGCCTACGATGCGGAGATCCGTCGCGTCGCTGACTTTATGCAGGAAAACCCCGAAACCATCGTGGAAATCGCCGGTCATACCGACAGCCGTGGCGCTGCCGACTACAACCAGTTCCTGTCCCAGCGTCGCGCTGAAGCAGTTGCCGGTCGTCTGACCGGGCCTCTGGGTGTTGATCCGGCACGAGTGGAAGCCGTAGGTTACGGTGAGGAGCAGCCGATCGCGTCCAACAACACAGCGGACGGCCGAGCTGCCAACCGCCGGGTTGAAGCGCGCATTCAGGTTCGCCGTTAATTGAAGGTTTTTACCTGAGTGGTTTGAAAAGGCGCCTTCGGGCGCCTTTTTTGTTTCTGCAAAAATGCGAGGAACCGATGCTGAGAGCCATGGCACTGATGCTCGCCCTCTCTGTTCTGGCCGTGCCGGCTCAGGCTCAGGTTTTTCGCTGCGAAAAAGACGGCAATACGGTGTTCTCGGACCAGCCCTGCGGCGAGGATGCTGAATCGCTTGAGCTACGGGATAACCGCATTGGCGGCAGTTTCAATCAGAACCTCCCGGTGCAGGAGTCCCCTGATCCAGAAGAACAGACCGAAGAGTCAGAACAAGAAAAAGAGGCCGGCACATGCCGTTTTATCAACTCCACCGATTTGCGTCGTTATCTGGTTCGTGAGCAGGTGGTGCGAGGCATGACCCGGGACAACGTGCGCCGTGCTTTTGGTAACCCTCCTGAAACCTACACCAGCCCCCAGGAAGTCTGGATCTACCAGACCCGCTATTATGGCGCGCTCTATGAGCTGACCTATGTGTATTTCAGGGATGGCTGTGTTGAACGGGTTGAGTACCGGAAACCCTGACCGCATCAAGCAGCAGGTTGCGGGGTGTCAGTGAACGGTCGCAGAAATGCCCCAGCCTGACCCTGTACCCCTGCTCTTCCAGAAAGAGCGCGTAATCCAACACCATCCAGAGCTCCAGAGGACGCCGGAACAGATGCCTGACCAGCTCATGGCGGCGAACCTCGGCCAGCCGTTGCACGCCAAACGCCTGCCAGTGATCAAAGTCCACCGTATCGGGTAATCGGAGCTGTTTTTTTGCCGCCGCCCAACGGCAAAAGGCGGGAAAGCCTTCGTTCAAAAGGCGGGGCGGATTCGAAGGAACCGGCAGATACTCATCACACCCACGAAGTTGCCGCTGCAGACCATCAAATCCCAGGCGCCACTGGCTGACAAGACGGGTCTGTTCCCTCACCCGGGCCGGTGCCGTCACGGTTTCCTGAACCGCAAGCCGAAGATCGTTACGGCTCGGCTGCAGCGCTTTTTGGTGATCCGCCGCCCGCTTTGAAAGCGGCCGGTAGTGTTCCATCTCGGTGAGGTGGTAGCAGCAGGGCGAGACGCTCAATCTTGGCAACCCGGATTCACTGCCTCGCTTCAGCAACTGTCGGTGCAGATCGCCACAAGCATGCAGTGCAACACCGTGGTGACGGCTGGGAAGCGACAACTCCTCCGCCATGACATCCTGCCAGCGGATCGACACTGGATCTCCGAACTGTTGTGCCAGTCGGTTGCCATCGCGCACCAGCTCCGGATTCCACTCAAAACCCTGTATCTCACCGGGGCAAAACGGCGCCAGTGTCCGGGACAGATGGCCCTTACCACAACACCAGTCCAGGGCGGGGTGTTCCAGCGGTATCAGTGCCGCCGTAAAGGCGCCCGACTGCAGGCGTTTCCGACCGGGCATATCCGTGGCCCGGATTTCCGGGAGAGTCGCCTCTGATGCCTTTTCGGGTGCCGATAACAGCTCCGGCAGTTGAACCATGTCGGCGTAACGGTCGAGGGACGGCAACCATGAGGCAACCCGAGCCGCCAACTCAACCGGGCTGCCATCCAGTTGCTGGCATTCCCCATCGGTTAGTTCCGCCAGCATGGTGCCCAGTTCCGGATAACGACGCGCCCAGGCAGGCTCCGGCGTCATGAACGGCGCCGGTTGCCAGAACTCGGAATGCTGTACCAGCCAGTCGTTCAGCTGCTGCCAATGCTGGTAAAAAGATTCCGCGCCGTGGTGTAAACTCGCCGCCGGAGGTAACGTCATGCAACTGGCCTTTGTACTTGTTGAACCCAAGGTTCCGGAAAATGTCGGTGCGGCCGCCCGCGCCCTGTGCACGATGGGCTTCGGCGAGCTCTGGCTGGTCAATTCCGACCTGCACACCCGCCCGGAAGCCCACTGGCTGGCCCATGGCAGCGACCATATCCTGGACAATGCGCGCATTTTCCCCGATCTGGCTGCGGTAAGAAACTCCGTAGACCTGCTGATGGGGACCTCCGCCAAGACCCGGCATCAGCGCCAGGATTGGCACGGCCCCTCAGATCTGCGGAAGGTTCTGGCCACGAAGGGTGCGTCCGTGGCAACCGCAGCACTGGTGTTTGGCCGGGAAGATCGCGGGCTGTCCAATGAAGAGCTGGCTCTCTGCGATCTGTTAACCGGCATCCCCATGAAGGTCACCTACCCCTCCCTGAACCTTGCCCAGTCGGTGATGCTCTATGCCTGGGAAATGTCCGGGCTATCGGTAGCTACGGAGAGCCAGATTGAGCCCGCAGGTGAACATCGTCTTGGCGCGCTTCGTGGACGACTCGAAACCTTGCTACCGGAACTGGACACACCGCCTGAGGGAAAACTGTCCCAGTGGGTTTTCGAGCGTTTGCCCTTGTTGTCTGATCGGGATATCGGGTTTGTTCATACGCTGTGTTCGAACATTGAGCGCGCTGTGGATTGCAGATCTCAGTCGCGCTCGAATTCCGAGGCGGAGCAGGACGGATAGCCCCTCCCGGGATACGCTGTGAATACGTCCATGTACGCTCGACGAAAACATCCATGTTTTCGACGATCCCGGGAGGGCTCATCCGTCCTGCTCCCGGGCCTTTTGCGCGCAATGATTTGTTGAGACTACTCCTGGAATCTTCCTGGGCGGAAGGCATCCAGACAGATGGCGGGTTGTTCACCTTCAATTACCTGGGCGATGACATCGGCACTACCGGCGGACAGGGTCCAGCCAAAGGTGCCGTGGCCGGTGTTGAGGTAGAGATTGTCCCGCGGACCTCGCCCGATAATCGCCGGGCCGTCCGGGGTCATGGGGCGGAAACCGGTCCAGGTCTCGGCGGCATCAAGATCCGCACAACCCGGGAACCGGGACTCCACCGACTTTCTGATCGTTGCCAGTCGGGCTTCTGGAATATCCCGGTTGAAATCCGCCAGCTCGACAAAACCCGTGGCCCGCAAGCGATTTCCCAAACGGGTAGCGACGACCTTGTAGTTGTCGTCATGGATGGTGGAGTTCGGGCCTCGCTCTGAATCTTTCATGGGAACCGTCAGGCTGTAGCCTTTCACCGGATAAATGGGCAGTTCCAGGCCCATAGGCTGAACCAGATGGTTGGACCAGCAACCGGCGCTGATCACGAAGGCATCCGCCTCCAGGGTTTCCATGACGCCATCGCTGGTTGTGACGGAAATGGCGCTAACCTTGTGGTCATCGGCAATCAGCTTTTCGGCTTCCACGTTGTAGCGAACCACCACTCCCCTGGCTTCGCAGGCCTTCGCCAGCTCCCGGGAGAACTGGTGACAATCGCCGGTGCCGTCGGTGTCGTAGCTCAGGGCGCCATAGAGCGGTCCGTTGCCGATCATGCCGGGTTCGGCCTCGCGTACCTCTTCCGGTGTGAGTAAACGGGAAGAAATCCCGAGTTCGTTAAGAAGTTCATGGGTTGTCCGGTAGCCTTCCAGTGCCTCCGGGGTGCTGGCCAGGTGCAGCAGGCCCTGATGGTCGCCATCGAAGGACAGATCAAGCTCCTTTTCCAGAGCCAGGAACCGTTCCCGGCTATGGATGCCCAGGCGCAACATGGCGCGGCGATTCAATCCGAACAGGCCCGGGGACCAGGCGTAACGGAGGGTGGCGAACATGAATTTCAGCGTTTCCACAGACGGCGGAAACCGCAGTTTCAACGGGCCATCCTGTTTGAGGATCCAGGGTATGGCCTTGAACACAATCGAGGGATCGGCCCAGGGGTAGACCACGCCATAGGATCGCTGGGCCGCGTTGGCCTTGCTGGTCTCGTTCCCGGCAATTGCGTGGCGCTCCAGCACAGTCACCTGGTGGCCCCGGCGATTCAGCTCGTAGGCCGTGGTCATTCCCACCACGCCGCCACCGACTACAACAATGTGCATGCATTCCTCCGCTGTGTTTATTTCACGCCATTTTTTGCCAACAGGCGTCGGTATTCTTTCAAGACGTTCTCATCTTCTTTCGGGTAGTTCGGCGCCAGTTGCTGAAGCTGTTCCGCCAGCACTGCCGCAACAATGGCACGGGCCTGGGGTTTCCGGTCACCCGGAACAATGAACCAGGGCGCCTGCTCTGTGTGAGTCGCGGCCAGTGCTTCCTCCGCAAAAGACTCGTATTGGCGGCGCTTCTCCCAGCCGTCAATATCCGATCTATCAAACTTCCAGCGCTTACGCGGTTTGTCCAGGCGTTTCAGGAGGCGCTGACGATGCTCGTCTTCCGACAGGTTGAGCCAGATCTTGATGACCGTAGTGCCTTCTTCCACCAGATGGTTCTCAAAATTCCGGATCGAGCGGTAACGGTTCTCCCAGTTATAACTGTCAGGCTCGTGGACAGGCCATACCCGCTCGGCGATCACAGCCTCATGATGGCTGCGATTGAAGGCGACCATCTCGCCAAAGCCAGGCAGAAAGGGCGTGACCCGCCAGAGAAAATCATGGCGGGTTTCGGTCCCCCTGGGCCGGCTGAACGACCAGGCATGGAAACCAGCGGGGTCGGCGTAGGTTGCCAGAGTACGGATCAGGCTGTCTTTTCCACTGGTGTCCGGGCCGTGGGCAACCAATAGAACCGCCCTGGACTGGTTGGCCCAGAGCCGGCGCTGGTATTCACCGATCTGATCCAGACTGGCTTCCAACCCTGGCAGGGTGGTGTCATCGCCATCCAGAAAAGTCGGGTAATCCCGGAATCTGGGTTTTCCAGGGTCGTAGAGAAAAGAACTGGCAAACGCCGACAATTTCATCCAATGCTCCGTGCAAGTCCCTATGAATGTAATACAGGTCAACAATCGTACAAACTGGTAAACTTGTGAGCTTGAATTCACAGAATAGCAGCCTGGACGCAGGTTGCGATGGAGTGTAGTACCCGGCAATGAGTAAAAAACGTCGCGAGATTCCCGTATTCGATCACCCGATCATCGAAACCCACTGTCACCTGGATTACCTCAAGGACCGTCCGCTCGAGGAAACCCTGGAGCAGGCAAAAGGGGTCAATATCGAGAAAGTGATCACCATTGCGGTGTCCCCGGACAACCTTGCCAGAGTACGCGAACTCAGCCAGGTTGCGCCTTGGGTTTATGGTACTCAGGGGATCCACCCCCACGATGCTGAAAGCTATTCTGATGACGTGGAAGCCGAAATCTGTGCCCACGCCCGGGACGAGAAGATCGTTGCGGTGGGCGAGATCGGGCTGGACTATTTTTACGACAACGCCGACCGAGATGTTCAGCGCGAGGTGTTCCGGCGTCAGCTTCAGATCGCCTGCGACACTGATCGGCCTGTGGTCATCCACAGTCGGGAGGCCGACGAGGACACCATCGAGATCCTTGCCGAGTTTGAGGACACACTCAAACGCCGTGGCGTGATCCACAGCTTCACGTCCGGCCCGGGACTTGCCCGGTATGCCCTGGATCAGGGTTGGTGCCTGGGCTTTAACGGCATCACGACATTCAACAAGGCCGAGAATGTACGCGACATCGTGCGTATGGCTCCGATTGACCAGATCCTTCTGGAAACCGATTCCCCCTTCCTTACCCCGGTACCCTACCGCGGCAAGGAAAACGCACCGTTCTACCTGCCGTTTGTGGCCGAGAAAATCGCAGAGGTGAAAGAACTGCCTCTGGACGAAGTGATTGGCAAGACGTATCACAACAGCCTGAGGACGTTTTTCTCCAGCGAATGATCAAGCGCGTCCCCATTTCCGCACTCAAGGTCGGCATGTACATAACCGACCTGAACAACGACTGGATTCCCCACAACACCCAGCGCAAGCGAGGTGTTATCAAAAAAGAGGAAACCATCGAGAAAATCCGCCGTATGGGCGTGGAGTTCGTCTATATCGATGCCTCGAAGGGGCTCGATACCCAGGACTCGGAAACCGCCGCCGAGGTGGATCGCCGGAATGAGTCGGCCCTGCAAAAGGCGGGTGAACTGACGCCGGGCTTGCGGCCCCATGTTCCGCTTGCGGAAGAAATCGTGATTGCCCAGCAGATCCATAGTCAGGCCCAGGGGCTGGTGGGCGAGTTCATGAACCACGCCAAGGTTGGCGGCGCCATTGATGTGGCCCCCATCCATCAGTTGGCGGACGAACTACAGCATTCAGTGCTCCGAAATGCCAACGCCCTGAGCTGTCTGGGACGAATCCGGGAAAAAGACAATTATCTGCTGGAACACTCGGTCAACCTGAGTGTCCTGATGTCACTTTTCGGGAATTACCGGGGCCTGTCGTCTGACGTTCTGCACCAGACTATCGTTGGCGCCCTGCTCCACGACCTGGGCAAAATCCTCACACCCGACGAGATACTGCACAAGCCCGGACGCCTGACCCCGGAGGAGTTTGAAGTGATGAAACTCCACGCCCGCCATTCACGGGACATTCTGGCTACCACAGAGGGCATTGGCGAGCTCACCGTCATCACGGCGGCCCAGCACCACGAACGCCTCGACGGCACAGGCTATCCAGAGGGTCTGAAGGGTGATGAGATCTCGGAATACGGTCGCATGGTGGCGATCAGCGATGTATACGATGCCATCACCGCAGACCGGGTCTATCACAAGGGCATGACACCAACACAGGGTCTGAAGAAGCTTCTGGAGTGGAGCGGCACTCACCTCGATCCCAGTCTGGTCAAACAGTTTATCCGGTGCCTGGGCCTTTACCCGGTGGGTTCGCTGGTGCTTCTGGAAAGTGGTCGCCTTGGCGTCGTGGTTGAAGCCAATGAAAGTGACCAGAGGCTGCCGACTGTGCGCGTTATGTACCACACCAAATTCCGCATGCCGATCACAGTAGATACCCTCGATCTCGCGAAACCGGGCACACAGGACCGGATTCTGCGAGCCGTTGATCCGGAAACCTACAAGATTGATGTCAGGAAATTCCTCGCCTGAGAACGCTGACAGCCGCGGACAGCTCGGAATAGAGTGGTTCAACAGCTGCTATCAGGAAGATGGATCAGAGAATCGGACATAGCGATTGCGGCCCCGGTGCTTGGCCTGATACATGGCCTGGTCGGCCTGGCGCAGGAGCTGGTCGCCGTCCAGATCCTCTGCCTGCGGGAACAGCGTGTAGCCGATACTGGCTGAAACTTCGACGCTGTGGTCCGCTACCCAGACCGGTTCGGCCACCCGGGCCAGCAAACGCATCAAGAGGCTTTCCAGGGCCGGATCGTCCTGAACATTCATGACAATGGCCGCGAACTCATCACCTCCGATCCGCGCCAGGGTGTCCTCTTCCCGGAGTTCCGAACGCATTCGGTGTGCATTCTCGACAAGCAACTGGTCACCCGCCTCATGACCGAAGGCATCGTTTACCGGCTTGAACTCGTCCAGATCAATATAAACCACCGCCAGTTTGCCGCTCTGACGCCGGGTAAGAGCCATGCCTTGCTGCAATCGGTCGGCAAACAGAACCCGGTTAGGCATTCCGGTCAAGGCATCGTAATGGGCCATGATCCGGAGCTTTCTTTCCTGCTCTTTTAGCCGACTGATGTCACTGAAAATACCGACAAAATGCGAGACTGCGCCATGATCGCCACGAACGCTGCTGAGTGTTACCGACAAGGTAATCGGCTCGCCATCATTGCGCCTGCTGGCAAACTCTCCGGACCAGAAGCCCTGAGACCGGGCACTGGCGAAAATACCGCTGCCTTCCTCCACCGGTAAGGGGGGCAGTCGTCCAATAGCACGTTTGCGGGGTCGGCCGGTTATCGCCAGATACGCATCGTTGGCATCAATCACGATGCCGTGATTATCAGTAATGAAAATAGCCTCGCGGGCGTATTCGAAGACGCTCGCCGCCAGCCGCTGCCGCTGTTCCGCGTGTTTCCGGAGAGTGATTTCATACAGGGAGCAAAGAATCAGAGCTTCCGGTTCGTCCTCGGTGTGGACGGGCGCCATGGTAAGCTCCACCCAGATCTCCGTGCCGTCAGAGCGATTCAGAACCCATTCGCACTGTTCCACCTGACCCGCCGAAACCCGGGCCAGCATGGGCGCCATTTTCTGTCGGGAGATCTGCCCGTCTGGCTGGAATTCCGGCGAAAAGACCGCCAGATCCTTGCCGACCAGTGATTCACTGGAGGTGTACCTGAGCAGGTCAACAGAAGCCCGGTTGGTGTCGATGAAAAGTCCACCGCGGATCAGCAATGCAGCTTGTGGCCAACCCCGGATAAGCTGGCGCAGACGCCTCTGTTCCGCGGCCAGCTGCCGCTTGCTCTTGCCCAGCCAGAGCGACAATGCCACCAGCAACATGAGCAACACCAGAATGGTAAAGACCCAGAGCCGATACTGGTGCAACGCATCCACCCAGGTAAGTTGGGGCACCTGGTCGTAGGGCGTTACCCGCAGAGTGCGAGCCAGGTACTCAACCGACTGGTAGTCTGCGGGCGGCGAAAAACCCGAAATGCCCACTGACAGCGCCACCTCGTCTTCCGGCTCAATGGCAAAAAGCGCCGACGCGATACGACGGACAGCCCGCTCGTTTACATGGGGCAGCGCCACCAGGGGCCATTCCGGGTATAGACGGGTTGAAACAACGTAAGGGAAACCCGCCAGCCGCTGACGGTTCAGAACCTTTACCTTGGTAAACAGATCAGGGTCTTCCTGCGCCATCTGCTCCAGAATGCTGGTTCGGATAAAGCCTACATCGGCATCTCCGGAGAGAACCGAACGAACCACTCGGTCGTGGGTGCCCATAAACCGGATCAGATTCACTCTGCGGATATCAATACCGGCATCCATCAGCTCGAGAACCTGGGTCTGGTAGCCCCCGAGGAAATGGACACCGGGCGAGGCAATGGTTTTATCACGGATATCGGCAAGCTGTTCAATGTCGTCGCGCTCGGCCCTGGTAAAGATCACGCCACCAAGACTGCCGGTCGAAGACTGGCCGGAGCGCCTGACCAGAGTCGCCAGAACGCCGGTCAGACTGCGTTCGCTTCGGATCAGTAGAAAATGGCTGGGATTGGTAAGAAAAAAATCGAGCCGGTTGGCGGCGATCGCCCGGCTCATATTCTCCTGATTGAGAACCTCCAGCCTTACGGATATGCCGGTTTCCCTGGACAAGTAGTCCGTCAGAGGCTGGTAACGTTCCTGAAGCACACTGTCCGGCCGATAGGCGAATACACCCATAGTCAGTGTTTCATCGGCACTGGCTGATGCCATCGCCACAAATTCCGTGGCAAACAGAAAACAAAGACAGGCAACAAACCGGCGAATATTCAAGAGACCCTCGCTGGCAGAAACGAAGGATCTGACATGCGCTGGATGCCAGGATTCTGGTCAATCATCCCCTCTGCCAGCATAAGGCGAGACAGGGATCCGGCCATGGTTTCGATGGGTCCGGCTGCTCTGAGATAACGCTGGTTCGCGGCCAGATCCGGCAGCATAACGCTGGCCAGTGCCATGCGAACCTCGTCCGGACTGATCCCCTGACGGGTGGCAATCCGGTACATTGAGTCGTGCATGCTCCGCACCAGGTGCTGCAGGCCGGTAAAATGTCCGGTCAACAGGTCGCGAACCGCTCTGGAATTGCTCTCTGCCGCTTTCCGGGTCACCACCAGCACATCGAAGATGGTTTCCGGAATGTCGCTACTATCGAAGAGTCTGACGCCTCCGGCGTTCTCTATGAGTGACGCTGTTGGCTCGTAGCACACGGAAGCATCCACTTCACCGCGGGACCAGGCTTGTGCATGCTGGCTTACCGGCAAATCCACTTTTATCACGTCGCTGCGACCGAGCCCCGCTACCTCAAGGATTTTAAACAGCATAACGCCCGAGACGCCGTTCAGCTCCACCGCAATACGCTGCCCCTTGAGGGCTGTCAATTCCGTGATCGATGGCTTGACCATCAGTACATCGGCGCCGGCGGACACATCAGCGACGGCAACCACAACCAGTTCCAGCCCACTCGACCGGACCCGTATGGTTTCATCCAGAGTCAGCGCCGCCCCATCAAGCGCCCCTGAAATAAGGCCCTCCATGGAGTCTTTGGCAGACGTGCCCGGCACCAGCGCAACCGTATCCGGCAACCAGTTGAAATCACGGGCAAGGTACAGCGGCTCGTAGCCGATCCAGGGGTGGATACCGAACCTCAGCGGGCCGGAATCACTGCAACCCGGCAATCCCGCCGCGGACAGTCCGGCTGCTATCGATAGACCAAGGAATTCACGGCGTTGCATCAGGCTCCGGACCGGGCAAAGACATTAACATTTGTCAATAAACGACAGTTTACTGCTTCACATACTACCCGTAAAACCGCAACTTGCCTTGCACCGCGTCAATTTATCCCAAAGACAGGAACACCCCCATCAGCACCGGCGAGAGAAAAGACAGCAAGAAACCGGAGGCGATCGCCACCGGAACACAGGTCAGCCCGCCACTGCTGCGGATAACCGGCAGGGTGAAGTCCATGGCGGTAGCGCCACCATAACCAATAGCCATGGCCGGCCTGTTGGCAATCAACAAGGGGATGATTGCCAACGCAACAATCTCCCTGAGCACATCATTGAGGAAGGCCACGCCGCCCCAGGCAGGGCCAAGGGCTTCGCCGATGACAATGCCGGACAGCGAGTACCAGCCAAACCCGGAGGCAACCGCCAGGGCGTCGTGCCAGGGCAACCCAAGCCAGGGTATCAACAGGGCACCGGCCACCAGGGAACTGAGCGTCAGAGCCAGCGCGATACCGAGCCCCTGACGATTCATCAGAAGTTTGCGCAGCGAAAGCCCGGCATTGCGCAACTGCAGGCCGATCAGAAACAGCAGCAACATCAGGGACCAGGTCGCCAGCTGTTCCGCCATGGGCATGTCCGGCAACAGGTAGTAGCCGGCAAGCAGCCCGGCAATAACCGCCACCAGCGGTTTCAGGCCAGCCAGAAAAAGCCGGCGGTATCCGGGGCTGACACTGCCCTCGACCCGCTCGATGGACATTGGCTGCCAGCGGTGGAACATCCAGAGCCCAAACATGTTGGCGACGAAAAGCACCAGCACCAGTGCCAGTACCTGAGTCGCCATGCCACCTAGTTGCGCCGCCAGGCCCTCCATCTGGCCAAGCCCCAGGCCCAGCAGCAACAGGATGAAGTAAACCAGTGCCTCCACCATGTAATGGATCACCGTCATGGCCCGGCGGTTTTCCAGGGCGATGGCAAAACCCAGGAACAGGGGAGCAAGAATGAGCAAGGCTCCAGTCAGCATGGCGTCCTCGAAACGAAAAGGGGGTTATCAGGTCAGGGGTTTGAACTGGTCGGGGTCGGCATCCGGGCTGGCCTGTTCACCCTGCGGAACGCCGATGGTGCGGGCAAGACGTTGGGCGGTAACGGACCAGACCGCATAATCTCCGGGCTTCGGCTCGTAGCCTTTTCCCATCATGGTGCCGGCGACGCTTCTGAGAACCGATTCAGCCCGGGCCTGGGTTGGCCAGGGCCCACGGCAGAACTGCCCATCCGGGCGCCCCCGGTCAGGGCCAGCCAGAGCTACCAGGCCCCAATGACCGCCGCCTGCTGGCCGGATGTGTAGCTCGATGCGTTGGCCGTCTTTCACCATGACGAGATCCCGAAGCGGGCTACGGCCGTGGAAATAGTGGAGCTTCATGATGCCATTCTGTCAGTGCAGAACATGCCCTGACCTGTCCTGCACGAGAACCCAGGGTGCGATGACGACCGCCCAGAGTTCCGCATTGCGATCATACCAATCCTGCGCGGTGTCCGGCGCAACCTCACCAACGCGTCCATCGTTCATCCACTGTTCGAAACGGGCTTTGTTATCCGCCGCCAACTCAGTCGCCACTTCAAGCAGATCCAGGTCCGGCGACACCCTGACGACCTGCCCCCTCGCAAAGTAGGTCTGCAGATCGTGCCAGCGGATGCGAGAAGTCTCAAGATTCAGCTTGGCTTTCAATTCGTCCCGGGATGGGGAGGATGACATGACTACCTCATCAGTCTAAACAGGGCTCAGGCTGGCCAGACTACCGGAAATCTCGCCCCACCGCATCTGCCAGAATCTGAGCAATCTGTTCTGAAAGGTTCATGGGGTCAAAGGGCTTCGGTATGACACCGAGCGCTCCCAACGCCTGATATTCCTCGATTTCGGATTTCTGTAGCCTGGCGGTCATAAAGATGACTGGCACTGTCTCCATCCCATCAAGCTCACGCAGTGCCTGCAACGTCGTAGGACCATCCATTCCCGGCATCATAACGTCCAGCAAAATCAGTTCCGGCTCGAATTCTGGGGCTCTCTCCACAGCCTCAGCGCCGGACTCGCAAATCGCCGTTAAAAAGCCGCCGACATCCTCCAGAGCAATTTCCGCGACTGCCCGAATATCCGGATCATCCTCAACATACAGAATCTTCTGAGGCAAGTTTTGTTGTTTACTCTCCATTACTTTTCTCCCGCTCTGTTTCTTCGGTTTCCATACCAATGCGTCTAATCAGCCTGCGGCATTCCTCGGAGTCCTGCTCGCCTGAAGCCAAAAGAGAGGCAGCACGCATAATCAGCCGTTCCTCACGGGTGCAATCGTTGGGCAGAAAATGGACGGCACCGATCAGCTCCCGGACCCCCAGCGGCAAGCGCCATTGAACCTTGAGCCGGTTTCCATAAGCCTGTGCCCACTCCTCCAGAACCTTTTCCGCCTCTGCCGTTCCGATTTCACCTCCGGCTGCAGCATACTGGTTGAGTACCTTGAGAACAGCGAGCTCGCCCAGGCGGCTTAGCAACCCGGCTTTTTGAAGCGGGAGGGGTTGTTTCTTCAGGCTGATCGCCAATCGCTGGGCCTCTTTTGCCACCTGCAAGGCGCATTCGTGGTAGGTTTTTGAAAGCTCGCGTAGCGGCTCATGCTGCAGCTTGTTGGATACATCCAGCGACAACGCCAAAGCCTGGTTCAGTGCAAGAGGTACGCCCAGAGACCCGATAGCATCTCTCAGAGTTTCAACGGGCTTGCCGGAACGCCTGAATGAGCTGCTGTTGGCCACATCCAGCAAACGGGCGGTGAGGCTGGCCTCTTCTCGCCAGCGCTCAGCCAGCTGCGCCGCGGAAAGATCTCCCTGGCGACCGATTAATTCAAGAATGTCCGAAGGGTCCACATCGGAGGGCAACTGAATCACTTCCTCCAGTGAATCACGGAGCAATGTCTTGAGGTCCGGCGCTTCAGAGGTCTGATCGACTTTCAGTAGCTTTCCAAGCCGTTCGTGGAGGTTCGCCACATCGAAGGGTTTGGTCATGTAACCGTCGATCCCGTAATGAGCCGCCTGCAACACAGACTCCCGATCAGAGCGGCCGGAAACCATCACAATGGGAACATCACGATCCAGTTGACGCACCTGCCTGACAAGTTCCAGCCCCGATCCATCCGGCAGATTTCTGTCCGCAATGTAAAGGTCAAACCGGTTATTTTTTACCTGCCTGAGCGCTTCACCGAGAGTATCGGCGAGCACAACAGACACACCCGAGTAGAGGCCCGCGACGACAGTTTCCAGCAACTCTGCAATGAGATCATCGTCTTCAAGAATCAGCGCTTTCAAATGACCACCCTAAGCGTACAACGGACATTATTTGGAAGAGTAAACGGTCACCCCGTCACGGCCACCGCGTTTGCGCTCATAAAGCGCCTGATCGGCGGCATTCAGGGCATCCTCACCGTTGGTAAAATCATTAATCGCGGCAATGCCTGCGCTGAAAGTAACCTGAAAGCTGGACTCTCCCGCCACGAAAGAAAGTTCGGAAAAGCTTTCACCAATTCCACGAATCAGGTCTTTGGCCGCAGAAACATCACACTCAGGTAAAACCACCAGAAACTCCTCGCCTCCGTAACGACCGATCATATCAGTCTCGCGCAACCGATTTCTCAGAAGGTTGGCAAGGGTGCGAATCACGATATCACCCTGCGAGTGGCCCCAAGTATCGTTTACCGTCTTGAAATGATCGAGATCAAGCATAACAACACAGGACCGGTGACCACTCCTACGACATCTTGCCAGTTCTTTTTCAACCTCTTCCTTGATCAATGAATGTTTCAGAAGACCGGTCAAGCTATCCCGGTTCATAAGCTCGGAAAGCTGACGGGCCCGGTAACAACGAATGCGCACCGACCGGACCAGATAACTATCCGAGACCGGCTTCATCAGGAATTCATCCGCGCCCTTGGACAAAGCCTCCAGCTGGTTTTCGCGATCATCCTCAGAAGAGAGATAAATGATTGGCAGGCTCAACCACCGTGGCTCGAACCGAATCAGCCGGGCGAGCGTGACACCGGAATAGTCGCCGATCTGAACATCCATCAGGACGATGTCCGGCACAAAATCTGCAAGGCTGGACGTCAGGTGAAAAGGCTCTGACACTGCTTGCGCCTCAATACCGGCCGCCTGCAACACCAGACAATAGTGTTCGGCCAGCTCGGCATCGTCTTCGACGATCAGCACCCGCCCCTGTACATTGGCGCTGCGTTCAATGGCAAGCGACTCAATCCTTTCGGCAAGTTCAGGTATGTCCACCGGATCCGGGAAGAATGCATACGCTCCGGTCTCGGCCACTCTGTAGCGGTTCTGGAAAGAATTATCGCTGCCAAGGCAGATTACCGGCAGGCGACGACGAGAGCTTTCCTCAAAAGACGTGTTCCGTATGGACATAACATCTGAAAGAGCCGATTCCCGACACAAAATGGCCGCTGCTCCGCGGACCTCAGCCAATGCGTTGCCAAGTGCGCCGGCATCATTACAATCTACACGGGTGAAGGAAAAGCCATACGGAGCCATCTCCTTCTCCAGCATCGCGAGGCGTTCTTCCCCCTTTTCCACGAGCAGAACGCTCACCTGCATGCCCTGGCTACCCTTGTAGGTCGTGGGCTCCTCGGTAAAGCTACTATCCTGGTCAACCGCCTGACTCTTGACTTCAACAAGCTCTGCGAGCGCGTCTATTCCATCTGCAAATCCGTCGGGAATGTCGATAGGATGGCTGAGGACGTCGTCGAGAGCGCCAAGACTCTCAGCTTGACCTTTTAACTCCTTTTCCAGTGCCTTGGCAGCTTCACCTAGCTCTGGAAGGCCGAATGTCCCCGCCGAACCGGACAACTTGTGCAGGCTTTGATAGCAAAACAACAATCCGTCGGCAGAGAACTCACCACGCCGGGTTTTCTCTGCCAATGTTCGCAATTGCTGAATATCTTCTTTGGCCCGCTCAAGAAATCTTTGCCTGAGCACTTCCAGCCGTGAAGAAATCTTGCCTGTCGACTCCAAGGCCACATCAATACTCCTGGTGGACTATTTGCCACGCCGGCAAATTCAATTACTCTCTCGGTAATGAAAACACGTTTCAACTGCTACCGCTACGACCTGAAGGGCTGAATTTGAGGAATCTTTCTATTGGCAGCCGCGTTGCCCTTATTGCTGTCTTGAGTAGCTTTTTGACTGTCGTCGTTCTTTCAGCGACAGCCTACAACGAGCTGATCCGGGATTTCGAAAACGTTCTCACCCAGCGCCAGCTTCTGGACGCCGAGTCAATCGCCAATCGAGTCGATCAGGATCTCCAGGTGCGCATACAGGCTCTGGGCGCTTTCGCCGCTACTCTGACGGATGGTAAAAACCGACTCTCAAAAGATCGCATCGAAGCTCTGCTCGGTCGGCAATCGGCTTTATCCGAGTACTTCGAGGCAGGCCTGTTGGTCTTCGACGAAGACAGCGTGGCAATCGCCGAAAACGTTTACGTACCCAATCGTATAGGCACCTCTTACGCTGACCGGCAGCACTTTCGCGAGGCCTACAAAACCCGGGAACCCGTCATCAGCCGGCCAATTATTGGCAGGACAACCGGGCTTCTGCTCCTATCTTTTCTTTACCCTATCAGTAGTGACGATGGGGATTTACTTGGTTTCGCCGGAGGAATCATCAACCTGGCCGAGGCCGGGATCATACCGAAGCAGGAAGATGCCTCTTTTGGCGCCCTGTTCAAGGTCATCGACACCGGCCATTTCATGCAGGTGGATACGCTCTCCGTCGCCAATCCGATGCCCGATCTGCCGCCACCAGGCGAGGATCTGATTATTGATGCGGCATTGTCCGGCCAGACCTCAGGCGTTGTTTCCGACCATTCTGGAAAAAAGTGGATCTACGCTACGCAACATCTTGACCGCGTGGGCTGGATGTTTCTAAGAGCAGTGCCCTACCAACAGGCAACACAACCGGCACGGGCCTCTTTCGACAAGTTCCTTGCTGCCAGTGCCGTGGCTCTTCTGGCACTGGCAGCCATAGCTTGGCTACTCGCCCGGGCAACAACGCTTCCATTGGAGAGAATGTCGCTCAGGATACGGGAAATGGCGACGGAGGGTTTTGCGGCAAACCGATTGTCTCTTAAAGGCCCGCCAGAGGTCAGAAACGTAGCCCGCGCCTTTAACAAGCTGATGAAGGAACGCGAGGCGCTGGACATCATGAAAGACGACTTTGTCTCGAACGTAAGCCATGAGCTGCGCACGCCTTTGACCTCGATAAACGGCGCACTGAAACTGCTGCGCTCAGGCGCAGCGGGGAAACTGCCAGATAAAGCTGACTCGATGGTCGACGTTGCTTTTCGGAATAGCGAACAGTTGCAACGGCTGATATCCGACCTGCTGGACTTCAACAAAGCCATGGCAGGGCAGATGCCCATCGATCTGGAGACAGTTGATCCTGCAACAGCTATAAGGGATGCCTGCGATGGAAATCGGGCCATGGCGAGCCACTACCGCATTCCTCTGACGCTTGGACATTGCACAGAGAAATTCGTCACCGCTGATCCAACCAGACTTAGACAAATATTGGATAATTTCATCAGCAATGCCATCAAGTTTTCTCCCGTAGGAGGCTCTGTAAGGATCTCGTCAGAATCAACCTCATCTGGCATGGTTCGAATTACCGTATCAGATGAAGGCCCAGGCGTTCCGGAGAGCTTCCTGCCCAGGTTGTTCCAGCGATTCGCCCAGGCCGATTCTGGCTCCGCCAGGTCCAAAGCCGGGACGGGGCTTGGCCTCGCGATCTGCCGGGAGTTGGCAAAGCTCATGAACTGTGAAGTCGGCTATTTTTACGACAACGGAGCCAATTTCTGGGTTGAGCTACCCCAAAACATGGTCAGTAGGAATAAGGTTAATGAAAGCGCCAGAAATCCCCCCCGAGGAGACTGAGCGCCAGGCGGCGCTTGAACGTACGGGCCTGCTCGATACGGAGCCTGAAGAGCGGTTTGATCGTTACACCCGTATGGCCCGCAAGGCATTCCGGGTTCCCATTGCGCTGGTTAGCCTGGTGGACAAAAACCGGCAATGGTTCAAGTCCTGCCAGGGGCTCGCAGCTTCGGAAACGTCCCGCGACGTATCCTTCTGCGGTCACGCCATTCACGACTCGGGCATCCTGATCATCGAAGACACCATGGAGGATCCTCGCTTTGCCGATAATCCGCTGGTTACCGAGGCCCCGAATATACGGTTCTACGCAGGTGCCCCCCTCCACAACAGCGAAGGCTTCAGATTGGGGACGCTCTGCCTGATTGACGCGACTCCGCGCTCCTTCGATAAGGAGGACCAATCCCTTCTTCGTGAAATGGCCGACTGTGTCGAGCGCGAAATCAACATGCAGGCGGCAACCGAGTTCTACCGGGAACTCAAACACAGCGAGCGAAGGTCACGGGCTATTATTGAAGGTACGAGAATTGGCACCTGGGAGTGGAACGTACAAACCGGGGAAACCGTTTTCAACGAGCGCTGGGCCAACATTTGCGGCTACACGCTTGATGAGCTGGAGCCTGTCAGTATCGAGACATGGTTAGCCTTCGCACATCCGGATGATCTGCCTGAATCAGAGCGATTGCTAAAAGCTCATTTTGCCGGTGAATTGTCCGAGTACGACTACCGGTGTCGGATGAAGCATAAGAACGGCCATTGGGTTTGGGTGCATGATCGCGGCCAGGTATTTGAATGGACCCTGAACGGCGAACCACTGATGATGTATGGCACCCACGCCGATATCACAGAGGAAATGAGCAACCTGAGCAAGATCCAGCATCAGAACGAAGCGCTGGCCATTCTCAATGATCTGGCCCTGGACACCGAAACCAATGATGACATTCGCATCGAAAAAGCCCTTCGGCTCGGGTCTGACTACCTGAAGCTGCCTCTCGGAATAGTCAGCGAGATCCATAGTAACGTTTATTCCATCCGGTGGTTCGTCGCCCCCGAGGATGCCGGACTGGAGCAGAATGCCAGCTTTCCACTGAAAGACACCTATTGTTCAATGCTCCTCGGTTCGCGGGAAAGCCTGGCCATTGCACACATGGCCAGATCGAGCTATCGCGATCACCGGTGCTACGACAAGTTCGGGCTTGAGAGCTACCTGGCTGCGCCCATTTTCATCAAAGACCGTTTGTACGGAACCCTCAACTTTTCTTCGCCAGAACCGAGGGAACAGGACTTCTCGGATACTGAAATCAAGTTCGTGACTCTCCTGGCACGCTGGGTTGGAGCCCTCATTGAGAGGCAGCTCAGTGTGCAGATGCTCACCAAACTGGTAGAACAGACGCCGGGCATGCTCTATCAGTATCAACAGTGGCCGGATGGCCGTGTTTCGTTTCCCTACACAAGTCCCGGCATCACGGACATCTACGGTGTTACAGCAGAGGAGGCACATGAAGATGCCTCGATCTGCTTCACCAAGATCCATCCCGATGATTTGCCCAAGGTAGCAGCCAGTATTGAGAGATCTGAGGAGTCCTTGACGCTCTGGCACAGTCACTACCGGGTAACAGATGGCAAATCCGGCTGGCGCTGGGTAGAGGGCAAGTCATCACCGGAACGGATGCCAGACGGCAGCACCATGTGGCAAGGTTATATTGCTGACATTGATGAGGCAAAACAAACCGAACTGGCCCTTCAGGAAAGCGAAGTTCAGCTCCGGAGACTCTACGAACTGTCGCCCATTGGCATAGCGCTGAATGACTATGTATCAGGAGCGTTTCTTGACGTGAACGAGGCTCTGCTAAGTCCTACCCAATACAGCCGTGACCAATTGATGGCAATGGACTATTTTGAGCTTCTGCCCCCGGACTTCGAAAACCATCGACAGCAAATCATCGCCGAACTTCAGAGCGAAAGACGTTTCGGGCCTTATGAAGTCGAGATCGTGCGCGCGGATGGTTCAACCTATCCTGCCATCGTCCGCGGTATGAGAATCAGCAACCCCTCTGGCCAACCGCTGATCTGGACCCTCATAGAAGATATTTCCGAGCGCAAAAAAGTCGACCGGATGAAAAGCGAGTTCATCTCAACGGTAAGCCATGAACTCCGTACGCCGCTGACCTCCATATCGGGTTCTCTTGGCCTGGTCGAAAGCGGAACTTTGGGCGCGCTTCCCTCACAGGCTGAGCGTATGGTGTCTATCGCCCATCGTAATGCCGAGCAGCTGAAACAACTGGTGGACGACCTGTTAGACATGGAAAAACTTGTTTCCGGCAAGATGACCATGAACCTGCGTATACAGGAACTTGGCCCCGTCATTGAGGAGTCGGCAGAACGTCTCAAAACCTACGCCCTGGACAGCGGCGTTTCTGTGCAGATCGAAGACAGCAGCGCAAACTGCATGGCGAAAATCGATCGATCGCGTCTGGGCCAGGCATTTCTCAATTTGCTGTCCAATGCCATCAAGTTCTCACCCCCTGAAGGTGAGGTTTTGGTATGCACCAGGATCGAAAATGGTCTTGTCCGTATCCTCGTTACTGATCAGGGATCCGGCATTCCTGATGACTTCCGAGGCAGAATTTTCCAGAAATTCGCTCAGGCAGACAGTTCCGACACCCGTGGCAAACGAGGAACAGGTCTCGGTCTGGCGATCACGAAAGAAATCATGACCCAGATGGGAGGAGATGTCGGATTCGAGTCACGGGAAGAAAGGGGCTCAACTTTCTGGCTGGAACTGCCGTTGGAGCAAGTGAAGGCATAGATGTGGGGTTTGACTCAGAGGAAGGGCATGGCGCCTGTTTCTGGTTGAGTTTGCCAGTCGCCTAAACCGGCAATAAAAGCGCTGCCTGAAAGGCAGCACTTTTACTGTCTACGGTCAGGCGGCTTAGCTATCCAGACCTTCAAGTAAGCCCGCCATATCGTCGGCGTGCTCCTCTTCCTGAGCCAGGATTTCCTCGATAATCCGCCGTGATGTCGGGTCCTGATCTCCCAGATAACGGGCAATTTCGCGGTAGCTGTCGATGGCAATCCGCTCCGCCACCAAATCTTCCACTACCATTTCCCGCAATGTATCGCCCTCAACGAACTCGGCGTGGGACCTCGTTAAAAGACCTTCGGGCGAGAAGTTCGGTTTCCCACCCAACTGCACGATACGTTCGGCCAGCCAATCGGCGTGCTGCTGTTCCTGGTCTGCATGCTCCAGGAACTCTTGGGCAGCGACATTGGCGTTGATGCCATCGGCACGGAAGTAATGGCTCTTGTAACGCAGGGTGCAGACAATTTCGGTTGCCAGCGCCTCATTCAGGATTTTCACGACATTGTCGCGGTTGGCACCGTAGCCCTCGGTAAGCGCCCCTTCTTCGATGTGCTTACGGGCCCGCTCTCTGAGGGTTTTCACGTCGGTCAGAAACGGTTGATCGGTCATAATGTCTCTCTCGTTTCTCTCATTGATCTCTTGAATTCGGCATAGCGGCCGCCCGCTATGCCATTTCACCCTGTCCACTCAGGCAGTGCGCAACATCTCCCGCACCACGTAATGGAGGATGCCGCCATGCTTGAAGTAGACGGCCTCGTTGGCGGTATCGATGCGAGATTTCAGCTCGCAGGTCTCCGTGGATCCGTCCTTGTACTTCACCGTCATCTTGAGGGTCTGACCCGGCTTGATCTCGCCCGACAGGCCTTCGATGCTGATGGTCTCCTCACCGGTGAGCTTGAGGCTCTTGCGGTCCGTGCCATCCGGGAACTGAAGTGGCATTACGCCCATACCGATCAGGTTGGAGCGGTGGATGCGCTCGTAGGATTCAGCCACCACAGCTTTTACACCCAGCAGACGGGTACCCTTGGCCGCCCAGTCGCGGCTGGAGCCGGTACCGTATTCCTTGCCGGCAATGACCACCAACGGCGTGCCTTTCTCCTGATACTTCATGGCGGCATCGTAAATCGCCATCTGTTCGCCCGTGGGCACGAATTTGGTGTAACCGCCTTCCACGCCGTCGAGCATTTCGTTCCTGATGCGCACATTGGCAAAGGTGCCGCGCATCATGACTTCGTGGTTACCCCGGCGAGAGCCATAAGAGTTGAAGTCTTTGGGCTCAACACCGTGCTCCTGCAGGTATTGTCCGGCAGGGGTGTCCGGCTTGAAGGAACCGGCCGGTGAGATGTGGTCGGTAGTCACCGAATCGCCCAGCAGTGCCAGTATGTTGGCATCCTTGATATCGTCGATCGCGTCCGGTTCTTCCTTGAGCCCTTCGAAGAACGGCGGATGCTGGATGTAGGTGGATTTATCAGACCACTCGTACACCTTGCTTTCCGGCACCTTGATGGACTTCCAGGTGGCGTCGCCGTCGAAGACTTCCGCGTATTCCTTACGGAACATATCGGTCTTCACTTTCTCCACCGCTTCAGCGATCTCCTGCTGGCTCGGCCAGAGGTCCTTCAGGTACACCGGGTTGCCATCCTTGTCGTTGCCCAACGGATCTTTTGAGAGATCCAGGCGCACGTTGCCGGCCAGCGCATAGGCAACCACCAGAGGCGGCGATGCCAGCCAGTTGGTTTTCACCAGCGGATGCACCCGGCCTTCGAAGTTCCGGTTGCCGGAGAGCACAGAGGCCACGGTCAGGTCACCATCACTGATGGCTTTCTCTACCGCGTCCGGCAGAGGCCCGGAGTTGCCGATGCAGGTTGTGCAGCCATAGCCGACGAGGTTGAAGCCGAGTTTGTCCAGATCGTCCTGGAAGCCACCCACTTTCAGATAGTCAGTGACGACTTTGGAACCCGGCGCCAGCGATGTCTTGACCCAGGGCTTGGTACTCAGTCCCTTCTGGACCGCTTTCTGGGCGATCAGGCCTGCGGCCATCATAACGCTCGGATTTGAGGTGTTGGTGCAGGACGTGATCGCCGCAATGACCACGGCGCCCGGATCGAGCCGGCTTTTCTCGCCATTCATCTCAAGGGGCTGGCTGGCATGGTGCTCGTAGCTGTCATCGACGCCTACGGCAGTCTGGCCGCCCTCAGACTCAAGATTCGCCTCACGGTTCTCAGCCGGCCCTTCAGCGGTTTCCATCAAAAGCTCAAAGGACGACTTCATGTTTTTCAGGGCAACACGATCCTGCGGGCGTTTGGGGCCGGCAAGGCTGGCCTCAACTTCGCCCATGTCGAGTTCCAGGTTGTCGGTGTACACCGGCTCATGGCCGGGCTCACGCCACAAGCCCTGGGCCTTGGCGTAGGCTTCCACCAGCTCCAGCTGTTCTTCCTCACGGCCGGTCAGGCGCATGTATTTGATGGTCTGCTCATCTACCGGGAAGAACCCGCAGGTGGCGCCGTATTCCGGGGCCATGTTGGCGATGGTGGCCCGGTCTGCCACCGGCATGTCCTTCAGGCCGTCGCCATAGAACTCCACGAACTTGCCCACCACGCCTTTCTTGCGCAGCATTTCGGTGACGGTGAGCACCAGATCTGTTGCGGTGATGCCCTCACGAAGCTTGCCGGTGACCTTGAAGCCCACCACTTCCGGAATCAGCATGGAGACGGGCTGGCCCAGCATGGCGGCTTCCGCTTCGATGCCGCCAACGCCCCAGCCAAGAATGCCCAGGCCGTTGATCATAGTGGTATGGGAGTCTGTGCCCACGAGGGTGTCCGGGTACGCGATGGTCTTGCCGTCCTGGTCCTTCTGCCAGACGGTCTTGCCGAGGTACTCCAGGTTCACCTGGTGGCAGATACCCGTGCCCGGCGGCACCACACGGAAGTTGTCGAAGGCCTGCTGGCCCCAACGCAGAAATTCGTAACGTTCCTGGTTGCGCTCCATCTCGATGGTAACGTTGTCCTTGAACGCAGAGGCGTCGCCAAAATTGTCCACCATCACAGAGTGGTCGATCACCAGGTCCACCGGCGACAGCGGGTTGATCATCGCCGGATCCTTACCGGCTGCCTTGACCGCCTCACGCATGGCAGCCAGGTCGACGACGCCGGGCACGCCGGTGAAATCCTGCATTAACACGCGGGCAGGCCGGAACTGGATTTCAGTGTCGGAACAGCGATCCTTCATCCACTGCACCATGGCATCAATGTGGCTTCTGTCCACGGTGGTGCCATCCTCATTGCGCAGAAGGTTTTCCATCAGCACTTTGAGCGAAAACGGCAGGCGATTCAGGTCGCCGAGGGTGTCCGCAGCCTTGGGCAGGCTGTAGTAATGAAAGGTTTTACCGCCAGCATCCAGGCTGGAAAGGGTATTCAGACTGTCTTTACTGAGACTTTCGTTCGACATGTGGTGCCTCCTTTTTCGTCGTTATCCGCGTAGTCCGGAAGGCTCTTTCGAAGCCCTTTCAGCAACGCATCGACCGGGAAAGCAATCCCATACCGGGCAATAGCCTGATGAAAGGACTCCACAGCATGAAGTCACCTTTAACTATTGCAGCAATTAACGAGAGTTCAACCGCGGGCCGGTGAATGTTCGGCATCAGCGCGGTGAATATCAGACCAACGTCGGAGAGCCGGACGACTCTCCGACATCAGTTCCTGGAAGGTTTAGATGCGATACAGCTTCACCAGTTCATTCAGTTTTTCGGTGACCGCCTCAAGGTCTGAAGCCATGGTTCTGACCCGCTCCGCCTCGGATACCACATCGTTGTTCCGGTTGGCGATGGAATGGATGTTCTCATTGATCTGAAGCGACGTGGCTGCCTGCTCTTCCGAGGCCGATGCGATCTGGTAATTCATTCGCGAAACCTCGCCGATGGCTGCTTCAACCTCACGGATTGCCTCGCCGGTTTCCCGCATTGCCCGGGTGGATTCGGAAGAGCGTGTACGCCCCATTTCCATGGATGCCTTGGTGGCTTCGGAGATTTCACTCAATTCGCCCACTGTCGTCCGAATCTGATCGGTAAACTCCTGGGTGCGAAGGGAAAGCGCCCTTACTTCATCCGCTACCACTGAAAATCCACGGCCATGGTCTCCGGCCCTCGCGGCTTCGATGGCGGCGTTCAGGGCCAGCAGATTGGTCTGCTCGGAAATGGCGTTGATGGAACCGACAACAGAAGCGATGGATTCAATCTTTTCGCTCAGTTCATCGACCCGACTGGCGCTGCTCTCAAGCGCCTCGTCAGTGGCCTCGGTCAGCTTTGAGGCATTGGTCATGGCCTCGCCACCCCGGCTTGCCGCAGCCGATGCGTTACCAGCCGCATCAGAAGCCAACTGGGCGTTGCTGGCCACCTCCTGGATGCTGGCTGACATCTCGTTGGTAGCTGTTGCCGCCTGATCGGTCTGGACCTGCTGCTCACTGGTGATCTGCGTCGTGGTATCGCTAACGCTGGTCATTTCATTAGCGTTTGAGCGCAGCTGCTCTGACAGTTCCCTGAGTCTGGCAATCAACTCAACGAACCGCTCAAGCATATTATTGAAGGAACTGGCCGTGACGCTCTTGTCTGCCTCATCAAGACGGGCTGTCAGATCGTTGTTGCTGTCGAAGCCCCGAATAATCTCGATAATCCTGATCGACTGCTTTTGCTCCTCGCCCATTCGGATTGCGAAGAACACCAGAATCGCCGCCTCGAAAACCACGAAAGCTGCGTGCAGAAATGCGATCGACCAGCTGCAGTCATAGTTGAAGATCATCAATGCCATGTTGCCAAAGGACGCACCGCTCAGCTGCAGGCCCGTCAACGCCAAATGATGAACAGCGATGGTACCTGCCGCGACCACCACCGGCAGCCAGTCCCGATAAATGATCACCAGAGCCAGGGCGGCAAAGATGTGGAAATGCATTTCAATGCGACCCAACTGCGCCTGGATCATGATGGCTGAGAAGAGCATCAGGCAGATTGCGAACAGTGACGACAAGGCCCTTGTTCCACGCATCGTAAAGAAACCGGCAGTTGCAAGACCTCCCACTAACAACGACGCAATCAGAGCAAACGTGGTGGTGCCATAGCCCATCGGCACCAGCAAGCCGACCACCGGAATATGAGCCAGAAGGATCAACAACATCTGGCGATCGGTGCGCTCCCGGATTTCAACTTCATAAGACTGACTGTTTACTGCGGTCGTCATGTGGAACTCTCGCTATTTTTGTCTTTTAGTAAGCGGCGAAGATCCTGTTCAACCAGCTTGAGATTCAGATCTGGTGTTGTGTAAACCAGCCTTCTGCGGAACTCTCCCGTCACTACATGCAGATGTGCGCTGTGAGCAATGAGATCATCCTCGGAACTACCCTGTTTAACGGCAAAATCGTTGTAAGCTGAAGCAAGTTTTTGAGCGGCCCGGTGAGTTTCCGGCCGGTAGTATTTGAACGCCTGCCCAAGACTCTCCATGGTCTGGTCAAGGACTTCCGGTGTGTCGTTTTCCGGGTCAAGGGTGACAAACAGGAACTCGATCTCAGTCCCATCCAAAAGCTGGCTCAGCTCCATCAGATTGACCAATTGAACCGGGCAAACGGTTCCGCACTGGCGATAACCAAAGAAAATAACGGAAAGCCCGTTCTGCGGAGGCTGGTAGCCATCCAGGTTCTCCCCCGGCTCATCAATCGCCATCCCGTAAAACCCGCTGTTGTTGAGCAGCGACGGCATCACCGGGAGCGCAAGTGCCAAAAGGAAAGCTGCGGCGAAAAGCAGAATACTTGTCGTTTTCCTGTTCACTTTTCCTGTCCGTGAAAGATCGGCGCAAGTTTGCAGAGAAGTTTGAAACCGGGCTATAGGTGCATTACGCAACGTTTAGCCCCTAGAACTTGCATTTGCAATCTTTTACGGACGCAAAAAGCGACAGATCTTTTTTGTTGTAATGAGAAGTAAACTTTAGGGACAGGATTACGTCTGGCGATCGCCATAAAGCTGGGCGTAGAGACCTTCTCTGGCAATCAGTTCATCGTGATGCCCCTCCTCGATTATCCGACCGTCTTCGAAAACACAGGCACGATCTGCCTGTTTAACGGCGCTGAGGCGATGGGCAATGATCAGCGTGGTGCGCTGTTTGAGGAAAGCTTCGAGGTCCCGATGGAGCTGAAACTCTGTTTCCGCATCCAGAGCCGAGGTGGCTTCATCCAGGATCACCACTGAAGGCTCTGACAGGATCATCCGGGCAATGGCCAGGCGTTGACGCTGTCCGCCCGACAGGCGCACGCCCTGTCGGCCGATAACGGTATCAAGCTGGTCGTGCATTGCCGCAACCGTGCCGTCCAATTGGGCGATTCGCAGGGCATCCCAGAGCGCGGCATCGGGCTTGTCCCGGCCAAGGGTCAGGTTCTGGCGAACGGTGTCGTTGAACAGCGCCGGGTGCTGAAGCACGGTCGCGACATGTTCACGAAGGCAGGGCAAGCCAATGCGCTCAACAGGCACTCCATCAATCAGCACCTCGCCCTGCTGCGGTGTGTACATGCCGAGGATGACCTGAATAAGGGTCGACTTGCCGCCACCGCTGGCGCCCACCAGGGCCACTTTTTCGCCGGGCGCCAACTCCAGATTGATGCCCCGGAGCACCTGCTCCTCGCCATAAGCGAAGTGGATATTGCGCAGGGTAAGCCCCACGGTATGACGGTCGCGGAACGGGTTCTCCAGCGCCGGATAGCGGGGCTCTTCTTTCAGATCCATTAACCGGTTGATACGCCCGAGCGCCGCATTGGCGGCGAACCAGGCGTACTGCATGTTGAGCATTTCCTGAACCGGCGTCAGCATGAACCAGAGGTAGCCGAAAATGGCGAACATCATGCCGATGCTCAGGTCGCTGAACAGCACGGTTACCATCGCGGCGGCCCGGAACGCGTCGACGCCGAACTGGAACAGGGCAAAACTGGCCCGGCTGGCTGCATCGCTGCGCCATTCGAACTGGATCGCGTGGTCCCGCACGTTGCGGGCGCGGTCGATCAGCTGGCGCAGGTAATGCTTTTCCCGATTAGCTGCCCGCAGCTGGTGAATCGCATCCAGGGTTTCCGTCAGATCCCCCTGGAACTCCTCGTAAGCGCTGTTCTCCCGCCGCTTGAGCTCCTTGACCCGCTTGCCGATCAGAATCGTGGCGAAGATGACCAGAGGATTGAACAGCAGAATCAGAAGTGCCAGCTGCCAGTGCACCCAGAGCAGTACCAGGGCGGTACCGAATACCGTGAGACTGGCCACCAGGAAACGGCTGATGGTGGTGCCCAGGAACTGGTCTACGGTATCCAGGTCGGTGATGAAATGACTGCTGATCCCGCCGGAGCCGCGGGTCTCGTACTCGGACATGGCCACCCGTTGCAAACGCCCGAGCAGGCGGGACCGGATGCGGAACACCACATCCTTGGAAACCTTGGAAAATTCCCGGGACTGCAAAACGTTGAACGACAGTGCCGCCACACGAAGCAGAAATGCCACCACAACCATCAGGCCGATATAGACCACCGGTGTTTCCCAGCTCCCCGGCAGGAAGGAATCCATTACCGGTAACACCGGGCCAGGCTCGTCCAGCAGCACTTCGTCCACCAGAACCGGCAGCAGCAGTGGCACCGGCACACTCATCACGGTGGCCATGATAGCCAGCAGATTGGCACGCACCAGTCTTGGCTTGTGCTTGAGCGCAAGCCCAAAGATGTCCCGCCAGGTGTACTGCTGCCGGGTTTCTCGAGTATCGATACCGGTTACGCTGTTTTGCGGGTGTTCCAAGCAACCTCCGGAGAATCAGATGTGCCCGGTTGGATACGCCCGGGAACTGACAATAGTCTACCTGTTAACTGGTTTGCTGCGATCAAAACCGACATCTGTCATCATGAGCCATCGATTTTCTGATGGACCAGGACACAAGCACCTGTGAAACACGATTGCCACTACCACCCCGGCGACCCTGCCAAATGGCACTGTGGGGAGTGCCAGATTCACTACTGCAGCCGCTGCATGCCCGACGCCGATACCCGACAGCGTCGGGCCCTGTGTCCGCACTGCAGCAAGGCCATGCGATACCTGGGCGCCGCCACCGAAGTGGTCCCGTTCTGGCAGCGACTCGGCGCGTTCTTCCGCTACCCGTTCCATACCGATCCGCTGATCGTGATCGCCATCTGTACCCTGGTGCCGGTAGTCGCCCCCGCCAACCTGATCGGCATTCTGATCTGGCTGGTGCTGGCGCTTGCGCTCTTCAAGTACACCTATGCGGTGATCAACCACACCGCTGAAGGCCACCTGAAACCGCCCGCCGTGTCCGTCGCCTTCACCGGCAGCGGGTTTGATATTGTCATCCTGCAGTTGCTGGTCTTCGTGCTGATGGGCGGGCTGGTTGGCGCGGCTGCCATGCTCGGCGGCCCCATCCTGATGCTGCTGGCGCTGGCATTTGTCATTCTGGCATTACCGGCCAGCATCATGGTTCTGGCCATGGAACGCTCGGTGGGTGCTGCGGTGAATCCGATGAACCTAGCGGTGCTGATCTCGCGAATTGGCACCCCTTATTTCCTGCTGTACGGCTACCTGATCCTGCTGACCCTCGCCTCGGGCGCGGCCCAGGACTTTGCGGTGAATCATTTTCCGTTCTGGGTTGCCCAGCCCCTCGCCGGCTTCCTGAACAGTACCTTCACCCTGATCCTGTTCCACATGCTTGGCTACCTGCTGTTCCAGTACCAGGAAGAGCTGGGATTTGCCTCGGATATCCAGGATGACACCGCAGGTCAGGACACCCACCAGCGCGACCGCAGCGCCCGCTTTGATGCCGATATCGATATGAACCTGAAAGACGGCAACTACGATCGGGTGCAGAACATGTTGAGGGAAGCTTTGAAGCGGGACCGGGATAACGCCCTGAGGATCGGCCAGCTGTACCAGCTACTCACCGCCCGCCAGGACACCGACGAACTCTACCGCTACCATCCACGAATCCTGGGCTGGCTGGCCGACCGCAACGACGGCGAAGGCATCGCCGGTGTGCTGAATACGATCCAGAAAGCAGAACCCGGCTTCAAACTGGAGGATCCGGACCTTTCAGTGCGCTGCGCCCGGGCCCTGTACCACCGGGGCCAGTTCAAACCGGCCTTGCGAGTGCTTCAGGATTTCCACAAACGCTTCCCGGACAGCGAACAGCTGGCCCCAGCCTATCTGCTGGTCGCCCAGACCCTGGCCAACGGCTTGTCCCAGTGGGAAAAGGCAACGGCCTTCCTGACGTTTATCCAGAAAAAATGTGTGAATCATCCGCTGCATGAGCAGATTACGGTTTATCTGGAGCAGGCGCAGAATAAAGAGCCATTGAAGGGTCCCAAGGCGTCTTTTTCGGTTCAGGAGTAAGGCAGCGTATGGGGGCGGCTTCCCAAAACACGCTGTAAATACATCCGTGTACGCTTGGCTCCGCCATCCCTGGCTCCGCACAGTTTTGGGAAGCCGCCCCCATACCCTGCCCCGAACTGTGTCAATTGGCCTGCAATAATTGGCGATAATGGCGTGCTTTGGGTGCCATCTGACGCTTCTCAAACTCTTCCACCAGCAACCGACAGGCCTCGGTTGTCAGCATGTCATCGCCGGTGCTTTTCAATCGCTCAAAGGCTTTCTCGGCAGCTTTCAGATCATGCTGTTTCAGGCTGGTAAACAACACCCGGTTATGGTCCTGCGCCGATAACGGCTGATAGCTTTCCCCTTTACCCAGGTATTCCTGCCAGATCGCAATCATCTGCTCTGGCTGGCGCCGGCTGAGGGCATCGTTCATCAGCTCTTTGGCGCGATCACGATATTCGGGCAAGTCCGGGCGGAGTTTGGCCAACTGGTAAAGGTGTTCCAGCAGAATATGGCGTTCCGGATAGTGCTCACGAAGAGCCTCGAATTGCCGCCGGGCCAAATCGAACTCCATTCGGCCGAGGCTGGCCATGGCCTGGGCATAACCGGTGGTGAACCTGGCATCCTGCTCTTCCTCTTCCGGCTCGAAGAATTCCTCTCGCACCTGCAGCCAGCTCTTGCCCAGCAGCCAGACCAGGCCGGCACCAGCGATCAGACCGCCAGCGTGGGCCATGTAGGCGATGCCGGTGGCACCGGCGTACCAGTAATCGTAGATTTCCTTGCCCACCCATACGGGCAGCAGGGCAATAGCCGGAGCACGGAAATAGTTGAAGTAAACGCCAAGAAAGTAGAAGAAACGGATCTTCTGCAGCCCGTAGATGGCCACATACATGCCCATCAGGCCGGAGATCGAGCCCGAGGCACCCACGAGAGGCACATAGCTACCTGCAGAAACCGCGGTAAACATCAGGCCGGAAAGGGCGCCGCACACCAGGTAGGCAATCAGGTACCGGCCCGGCCCCAACGCTTTCTCAACGGTAAATCCGAGCAGGAACAGGAAGATCAGGTTGCCGATGATGTGGCCCCAGCCGCCGTGTAGAAACTGGTAGGTAATCAGGGTATACAGCGACAGATCCGCCGGCACCAGACCAAGCTGGTTGGCACTGAGTTTCTGAAGGTATTGCTGCTCGATGGCGCCGCGCTGTTCCTGCCAGTGCGCCCGTTCCGCCGGCGCCCAGATGACATCCCGATTTTGCAGCAGGTACTGGTAGAACTCCCGGTCCATCATCAGGTTGATGGCCAGCCAGAAGTTCTCGTTCTCTTCCCGAAGTTGCTGAAACTGCTGGAGCTCGTAGACCCGGCTCTCTTCGCCCTGAAACTGTATTTGCCGCTGCAGGTAATCCTCGTAGGCCGGTGCCTCCAGCTGATGAAGATCGGCGGCCAGGTATTGTTCAACGGCCTGCTCGAGTTTGCGGCTGTCATCCCCCTGGTAGAACAGAAAAACCAGCAGGCAGGCCATGATCAGGCCAAGAGTGACCCAGGGCGGGCGTTTCCAGTTGATGGCGTTTTCGGCGGGGATAATCAGCATGGGCGGTCACAATTCATCATAATCTGTCCCTGAAAGAGTGTTTTTTACCACACCCAGGCCTTCTTTTCGCGCTCAAATGGAATCCAGCGCAAAGGTCGTTGCGGGTCAATCCCGGAAATGTGGCACACCCCACAGAGTCGGGAAAGCCCAAACGACTGGTCCGGTTGTCATTGGGATGTCACAGAAATGACATTTAATCGGTTCCATCGACGGACTGTACCGGGCCATATATCGACCTTTCGCCAATTGCCGTTGTTCCTGCTCCAGCCAATAGTGAACAGGAATAACAAGAAAAACCGGATACCGAACCAAGGATTTTCAGATGACCGTACTCGTACTGGATAACCCGGAGCTGATTGCCAATGCCGCGATAGCTGCCGGCTTCACCACTGCCACTTTCGAGGCTGGAACCAGGCGCCCGCACCGCATGAAGTTCCATTACGGCTTCAACAAGCACTCGGTGGACAATGATGACATGGCGTTCCTCCAGCAGCATGCCGCCTATCTGAAGGAACACCCTTCCGTCAGCGTCAGGATTCATGGCCACTCCGACAACTTCGGCTCGGAAGACTACAACCGGTTCCTCTCCCGATTGCGGGCCAACGCGGTAGCGCGGATTCTCATGCAGGAAGGCGTTGCGGAATCGCGGATTCTGATGAGTCACTGGGGCTCGGCCCGCCCTCTGGCAACTCCGGAAGATCGGGCTGCCAACCGGCGGGTTGAGCTGGAGTATCTGACTCTGGATGTGGCCCGGGCGCTCTGACAAATCGCTTACATACGAAAAAAGGGGGCCAGGCCCCCTTTTGGATTCACTCTCTGCAAATCTTGCCAGTAGCGTTTCCGTTAACCGTAAACCTGCCAGACGTTCCACAGCAGCAGCAATGCAGCCACCAGGATTGCCAGCCAGGTCAGCAGGATGCCGATCATCCGGGCCCAGTGGGTGCCGCCGCGACCGTTGATCATGCCGAAGGCATGAAGAATGCGGCCAACCACCAGCGCCATACCGGTCCAGTAAATCAGAGTACTGGAAACGCCGTTGAGCTCAGCGATAGCCAGCATGAGCAGACCGAGTGGCGCATACTCCACCAGGTTGGCGTGGGCCCGGACCGCGGCCTCGAAATCCCGATCATCGGTGACGCCCAGGCCCTTTTTGTACTTCAGACGAAATTTGACGACCTGCGCCGACAACACCAGCAAAAGAATGCCGATAACTGCGGCAAACACTCCGGTTACGGGTACGATCATGCTCAGGCCTTCTTGATTGCACTAACAATAGCGAGAAGCAACACAGCGCCTACCGTTGCGGTGACCAGCTCACCAACAGCACCCTGGGCCGCCAGACCCAGAAGGCGGAACACAAAACCGCCGAGAAACGAGCCGACAATACCAATACCGATGTTGGCCAGAATGCCGAAACCACGGCCCTTCATGATCAAACCAGCCAGCCAACCGGCCACACCGCCTATAATCAAAAACAGAATCAGATTCATCTCTTGCCTCTCCCTGAGGGTCGTTGAACGAAACGATCAGTCCCGCAAGACTGCCCTGTTTACCGAAGTGCTTCAAGCACTTCCAGACGAGGCGATTACAATGTGGCAATCGTCTCCGACATTTTTTTGTGGCAACGCTCGATCAGCTCCGGAATATCATCAACCGTGAGACCCTCGGTTTCGATGGGCGGTAAAACCCGAATGGCCACTGACTCACGCCGGCCTGTCCAGCCGACGGCCTCATCGGCGTACTCCTGAACACAGACCATGGTGATGGGCGCGCCTGATGCTACCGCTGCGTGAAACGCGCCTTTCTTGAATTTCTGCAGTCCCCGGCCTCTGCTGCGAGTGCCTTCGGGGAACACCCAGAGGCTCTTTCGATCCCGTGCGATGGCGCTGCTTGTGGCCTTCATGACCGCAATGGCCTTGTGGGAGCGTCCGCGATTAAGGATAACGTTACCGCCCAGCCAGAAGACCTGGCCAAAGAAAGGCACCCAGACCAGTGACGATTTACCAACCGTGACGGTGCGCGGCGGCAACAAGTCGCCCACAACAAACAGATCGTCATTGTGCTGGTGATTGGCAATGACGACGGTAGGCCGGTCCTGCGGCATGTTTTCCCAGCCTTCAAGAGGGCGCTCCATACCCAGAACCGCCCGCCCGAAACGAGCGACGACGCGCGCCAGGATACGGTTGTTGTCCGGATTGAACGGCCTCGCCGCGTAGAACACGAGCGCGAACAGGCAAATGATCGGTACGCTCAGCCACGCCAGCAGTTTTCTGATAATACCCATGCAACCAAACTCTGCAGCGAAATTTTGGCGCACAAGTGTACGCCAACTTTATATTCCGGCAACAGTGTCAATTTGTTCCCTTTGTTTACCCTTTGCCGAGGCTCTGACGACGTATCGCAGCGGCCCACCGGCGTCGACACTGTCGAACGGGTAACAGGTCACCAGCAGAAGCGTCCCCTCTGGCAGACGCTGGGTATCGATCAGCTCTGAACGGCTGTCCACCACCCGGGCACCCTCCACCAGGTAACTCTGCCAACGGCCATCCCTGCCCTGCAGACGCACCTCATTGCCGGTCTCCAGTGCTTTCAGGCTCCGGAAATGTGTATCCCTATGCCCGGCAATGATCACGGCTCCCCCAACATCTGCGCCCCCGGTTAATCGGCCCGGCCCAAAGGCCAGGCTCTCACCATGGGTATCGGCCAGAACAATCATCGAGTCGTTCAGTTCCGGAATAGCCAGCCGGGCTACCGGCCAGGTGTCCGCCCACGGCCAGGGGCGCGATTCCGTCTGCCGGGCCTGGCTTTCAGCCCAGGCGATCGCCAGTAATTCCTGGGCGATAACCGCCTTGAGCGGAATCCATAACCCGAATACCAACAAGGTAGCAGAGCTGGTCAATAACAGAAGCAGAAGCCGGGTCATGAGAACGCCCTCCTCTGCAGCAGCACAATCGCCAGTGAAAACATCAACCCCACCAAACCGAGCGCGATGAGCAACGGCGCCGATGTTGCCGTCTGTGGATAGCGCAGCATGCCCGCCTGGCTGCCCGCCGGTAGAAGAGTGGGCAAATTATCCGATTCCATGGGCGCCTCTGAACTTCGGGCGGGTGTGGAATCCACGGCCACAAAACTGGTGTAGGCAGACATCAGGCCGTGCTGAACCGCCAGCTCGGTCAGGCCGGCCTCATCCGGCTCCCGGCCTGTGACCTTAGCCTCATCCTCCAAACTGTCGATTTTCTCCCTCGCCCAATGCCGATGCAGCCCCGTTGCGGGAGCGGCTTGCTGCAGATCGAGCGTTCTGGTCCAGTCCCTGCCACCCGGCAGGCGCCCCGACACCTCCAGCTGCCCCATGGCCGGGACGCCACGGACCACATGAATCAGCGGCTCGCCCTGGAACAAATCGCCCGGGCGTCTCGGAAACGACTCCTGACCGGCTTTCTGGCCGGGCCAGTTGACCCCGATATCGGTCAGAACCGGTGACTCCATGGCTGAGAACAGGGCCTGCAGAGGTCCATCCACATCGGAAGGCGAGTGAATCGCCGTGTAGGTACCCCGCCCCCAGCGGGCGGCTTCGCGCATGAAGTGCCGATTCGGCGCAGAGCCAATAGCCACCGTAAACAGCCTCTGGTTTCCAAGCTGCTGGCGGATCTGCCGGAACAGCGCAGCTTCATTTCCCACCGCGCCATCGGTAATGAAAATGACCTGGCGCACCCGTGCGCCGTCTTCAGTCTCGCCTCCGCCTTCCAGGGCTCTGGAAAGGGCTGGAGCCATCTCGGTGCCACCGTCGGCACGAAGGCGATCCACATACTGACGCGCCCGGGCAAGGTTGTTACCGGTGGCCACTTCAGGCTGCATGAACAGGGAATGCGTCTGGCTGTTGAACTGGATGACATTGAACCGGTCCCTCGGTGTCAGTGTGTCCAGACCGGCCTGAAGAGCATCTCGGGCCTGGCGGATCGATTCGCCCGCCATGGAACCGGAGGTGTCGATCACGAACACCAGATCCCGGGGCAACGCCATGGCGCCGCTTTCTCCGGGCACCAGCATGGCCATGAGGTAGTCCTCTCCTTCCCAGGACTGATGGAACACCGCTGCCGAGGGCTCCAGCCCGGCAACCGGGCGCCAGCGCACCACAAAATCCCGGTCCATAAGGATTTCGCCCCCATCGGGACGAACTCTGAACGTCTGGCCGTCCTGACTGGTCGCAAGTCGGTGCGACGGGCTGGAGACGCTCTCAAGGGGGAGCCCGGAATCAATCACCAGATTGATCACCGCCCGATGGCTATCGTCCGCCACATCACCCGGATTGACCGTAAAGGGACTGATGGCACCGGCGTCCGGCACTTCGGTCGTCGGCACTGCCCAACCACCCTGCCACTGATCCGGCGCTGCACTGAGCGCCTTTCCCGGCATGTAACGGGGCGTCAGCGTGGTTGGCACAGTGAGTTCGAACACGCCGGCCTGATACTGCACCGGTTGCTGATACTTCAGCTCCACCGATACCGTCTCCCCCGGGGGAATGTTGGCCACCCGTGCAGTAAACAGATTCGGCCGCTGCTGCTCGACATTCGCCGCGTGCTGCCCGGCCTGTTTTGCTTTCTCATAGGTCCGGCGCGCCGTCTCCTTCGGCTGCACCTTGCCTTCGATCGTCCGCTCGCCCACTGTCATGGTCAGTCCATACACACTGGCCTTTTCCGGCAACGGGAACACAAACACGCCCTCCCGCCACTGGTCGCTGGTGTTTCGGAAACGCCTCAGCAGCCGGGAGTCGGCAATCAAACCGCTGATCCGCACATCGAAATCGCTCTCCAGAACCAGGGCCGGCTCCTGCCACTGACCCTGGCCGTCAACGAAATGGAACTGGCCAACGTTGTCGGTCTCATTCGCCTCGGCATAGAGTGGGTGGACAAACAGCATCAACATCACGGCGAGCCAAAGGCTGATGCCCTCCAGGCAGCGCTTTAACCGGATTCGCTGGCCGCTGTTAACGAAGGGACGTGAATAAAGCCTTAGAAGGGAACTGGAAATAATCATGAGGGAATCCTTGTGACTTGCATGACTGTGCGAAACACCGCCATTTCAGCAATCCAGAAAGGAACTCCCATGGCAGATTGCGACAAACCGCCCTCGAAAAATGATGAATTGTGGCAACAACGCCCTTCAAACTTGTTATCAACACCTGCCGTGGTTAAATAGGCACACACCGGCAAGGGGAAGCAGCCGCCACCATGAAGAAACACGTTGTACTGATCGAAGACGAACCCGCCATCCGCGACAACTATCGCGCTGCGTTTGAGCGCCGTGGCTATCGTGTGAGCGCACACGGCGACCGGGCTTCCGCCTGGCAGGTGCTGCGTCAGTCGTTACCCGACCTGGCCATTATCGACGTCGGGCTGGGCGATGAACCGGAAGGCGGTTTTGCCCTGTGTCAGGACCTGAGATCACTGTCCCAGACCCTGCCGATTATCTTCCTGACCGCCCGAGACAGCGACATCGATTCCGTCCACGGTTTGCGCCTTGGGGCCGATGATTACGTCACCAAGGACATGAGCCTGGACCACCTGCTGGCCCGGGTTACCGCCCTGCTCAGACGGGCCGATGCCTGGGCCGAAGCCCTCCAGAAGCCGGACGAAGTGCTCCAGCGGGGCAAGCTCACCCTCAATGTGGATCGCATGACCGTCGCCTGGGACGAAACCCCCATCGACCTAACCGTCACCGAATTCTGGATGCTGCACTCGCTGGTCCAGCATCCGGGCCATGTGCGCAGCCGCGAACAACTGATGGAAGCGGCCAGCACCGTGCTGGACGACAACACGGTCACCTCTCACATCAAACGTATCCGCCGCAAGTTCCAGCAGATTGACGCAACCTTTGACGGCATACAGACCGCCTACGGCATGGGTTACCGCTGGAACGCCCGTGAGGTCTGATTCTTGAACCTCAAGCGCCAGCTGTTCGTTGCCAGCCTGCTGATGCTGCTGATTCCCTGGGCAGGCCTGCAGTTTGTCCTGGAACTGGACGATGCCCTCCGACAACAGGCCCGGCAGCAACTGCAGGCCCAGGCCGTGAGACTGGCCGAGACTGCCGGCGATCAGATCATCGGCACCCCGGTTGTCAGGGCTGATGAACCCGCCATCTACGTTGAACCGCTGACCGGCAACCTGAATCTGGATGGTTATGGCGATGACTGGCCGGGGTATGACGAGGAAAACCAGGCGAGAAACTGGCAAAGAGTCGCCAGCGGCAAAGCCGGGGAAACGGCTCTGCAATGGCAGGCCGCTACCGATAGACGGAACCTGTATCTGCTGATTCGCGTTAGCCATAGGCAACCCGTGTTCTTTAATCCCGGCAGCCCGGAACAGGCCCATGACCGGCTGAGGCTCTGGCTGGAAACCTCTGGCGGCAACCTCGCCCAGGAATCCGGCCGGCAATCGTGGTTACTGCGCACACCGGCTCCCGGCCAGCTCTATGGCCTTGAAGAGAAAGGCGGCCAACCCGACTATCGCCTCTCCGGCTTTTTGCAGGGCGCCGGCGATGGCTGGCAGCTGGAACTGAAACTGCCCATGCCTGTCGACCGCAGCCGCCTGGGTTTTGCCGCCTTATGGGGCAGTGATCAGGTAACCGGCGTCTCCACGTCGGTTGACCCATTGCCGGTGCTGGTCAGTCGAAATCTCGCCCTGGAGCGACAGCTGGAACCACAACTTAACCCCGGCCAGCAGGCCCGACTGGTTGAACCGGCCGGATGGGTCATCGCGAGACAACAGGCTGACTCAGCCGTCACAGCGCCAGAGTTCGACAGTCTCAGCCCGGTGCAGGTGATCGAAAAGATCAGTCTCAATGCACTCAGAGGCCTGGTACGCCTCTACCAGCCAGAACCCACCTCAATCGAAACCGACACCAACCGTGTGGACGTTGAGGCGCTACCGGAAACGAGCCTGGTCCGTCATGAAGATGACAGCGTCTGGCTGCTGACCACTCGGGAGGTCTTCGGTGGCCGCACGCTGATTCTGGAGCAATCGCTGGATCAGCTTCTTACTCTCTCCGGCTCTGCCCTGGGCTCGGTCATTGCCCGCAGCACCCTCATCATTGTCGCTCTCACCCTGGTTCTGCTTGGCTATGCCAGCTGGTTGTCCTGGCGGATTACCCGGCTGCAGCGTGCTGTCAGCGCCAGTATTGATGAAGACGGCCGGATCACGGGCAGAGTGCCGGATGCCCGAAGCAAGGACGAACTGGGCCAGTTGCAGCGACACTTCAGCCTGATGGTGGATCGTCTCCACGGGTACAACCGGTACCTGGAAAGCTTCTCCCGGCGACTCTCCCACGAGCTTAAAACACCTGTCGCCGTGGTTCGTTCCTCGCTGGAAAACCTCAACCACAGCGATTCGGAGGAAGAGCGCAGGCAATACATCGAAAGGGCCGCTTCCGCCACCGAACGCCTCCGGCAGATACTCCATGGCATGAGCGAAGCGACGCGCCTGGAACAGAGCCTGGACCATGCGGATAAAGAACAGTTCGATCTGGCGGAGGTGGCCGCAGAAGCAACCGCTGCGTATCAGGCCCTCGACAGCAGCCATCAGATCCGCTACTCGGGGCCGCAGACAGGCTGCAAGATCACGGGTTCGCCAGAACTGATGGTGCAACTGCTCGACAAGCTGGTCGATAACGCCCGGGATTTCACACCACAGGATGGCCTGATTCAGGTGGGCCTGAAAACAACTTCGGAAGGTCTGTGTCTATCGGTCTTCAACGAGGGTTCAACGCTGCCCGAAGACACAACAACTGACATCTTCAGCCCCTTCGTTTCAATGCGGGACGGCCAGGAACAGGGCCACCTTGGACAGGGGCTGCTCATTGTCAACCTGATTGCCGACTACCATGGTGCCCATGTGGAAGCCCGGAACCGCGCCCAAGGTGGCATTGACGGTGTGTGCTTCCGGGTTATGATCCCAGCTATCCACTCTTGACCACAGGACCACCCTGCCGTGAGCGCACGCCTGGAATCCCTCGACATTCACCCGCTTCGGAACGATCTCTACAACGAGCTGCACTCAAGGCCGTTCCAGGTGCTACCGACACCGGCGCGGGTTACCCAGATGGCGGTTCTGACAACACCTGAGCAACGGCAGGAACAATTCCGGCACCTGCAGGAACTCCATCGGCTGATGGGGCATCCGGTCCCGGAGAACGAGGTGGGCTGCTTTGAACATACCTTCGGTGCCCTGCGGGTGCGTCGCGAGATGCACATGGAATTCGCGTCCTACACCTTTATCAACCTGGCTGCGGGTGAGGAAACACCCTTTAGCGAGACCGGCATTACACCGTTGCCGGAGGGGTGGCTGGAACAGCTGACCGGTACAGTGATTGCGGCATTCCACCTGGAAGTACGGCCGGCCGCTGACGGAACCGAAGGCGACCTGGACTATGTACGCAAGCACTTCGAAGGCATGCGACTGGTCGGGAGCAGTCCCCAGGAGGGTGCCGCCAGGGTGTGGGGCACCTTCCGGCTACACAGTGACGGCTTTGGCCGGTTCATGGTGATGAACCACCACATGTCGGACAGCCAGCTGGGCCGTCTGACCCAGCGCCTGATGGAAATCGAAACCTACCGCCTGATGTCACTGCTGGCACTCCCCGTTGCCCGGGAAATCACACCGTCGCTGAACGATATGGATGAAAAACTGGCCGTGATCACCCGGTCACTGGCGGAAAATGAGGATGTGGACGAAGAAAAACTGCTGGCCCAACTGACCAACATTGCGGCCCGTATCGAGGCCTTCCGGGCCCACTCCACGTTCCGTTTCTCTGCCACCCGCGCCTATCACCGGCTGGTACTGACCCGCCTGGAAGAATTGCGGGAAGACGAACTCTCCGGCCACCTGACCCTGACCGAATTCATGACCCGCCGACTGACTCCGGCAGTGAAAACCTGCGAAGCGGTGAGCGAACGGCTGGAAGACCTTTCCCGACGGGTCGACCGTGCCTCGGACATGATGCGCACCCGGGTGGAACTGGCCATTCAGAGCCAGAACCAGCAACTACTCAGCTCCATGGACCGGCGCTCCAAGATCCAGTTGATGATGCAGCATACGGTGGAAGGCTTCTCGGTGGTGGCCATCACCTATTACCTGATCGGCCTGCTCAAATTCGGGCTGGATTCGGTTTACGAAGCCGGTGTCGTCTTCAACAAGACCCTGGTTCTGGGCATCGCCATTCCGGTGGTAATGACCCTGGTGTTTCTCGGGGTTCGGGTGGTCCACCATCACTTCATCAAGATGGCAAAACGGCAGTAGCTACTTCAGCCTGCCGAGATCCTGCTCGCCGGCAAACTGCCGGTAAAACTGCTGGGCCGTGCGACCATTGCGTACGCCCTTGGCAGTGGCGAAGCGGATCGCCTCCCGATGCAGGCCTTCCCGATCATCAAAGTCGGGGAACAGCGCGTCCACCGCCTGCAGGTACACAGCCTGCGAAAACGCATAAAACGAAAGCTGAAGACCGAACCGGTCCGCCAGGGACACTTGCTCTTCGATGGCCTCGGCCGGGTGCAGCTCACCGTCGCGCATCTCGCTCTTGAGGTTATCGGACATAAATTCCGGCATCAGATGGCGGCGGTTGGAGGTGGCATACACCCTTACGTTCTCCGGGGGCAGTTCCAGGGAACCTTCCAGCACACTTTTCAGTGCCTTGTAGCTGGACTCACCAACGTCAAACGACAGGTCGTCACAGAAGATCACAAACCGGAACGGCAGCTCGCAGATGTCGTCAACGATTTCCGGCAAGTTGACCAGATCATCCTTGTCCACCTCGATCATCCGCAGCCCACGTTCCTGGTAGCGGTTCAACAGGGCCTTGATCAGCGACGACTTGCCGGTGCCGCGTGAGCCCCAGAGCAACGCGTTGTTGGAGGGTTCACCGGCCAGAAACCGCTCGGTATTGCGGGCCAGAGCCTGCTGCTGTCGGTCGATGCCCTTCAGATCCTGCCATTGCACCGGATCGAGCCGGCGGATGGCGCGCAGCCCCGAGCGATGCCGACGCCAGACAGCCGCCGGTGTGGATTGCCAGTCAAACGATGTTGTCGCGGACATAAACCTCTTTCCTATTCCGAACCGGGCCAGCCTGTGAAACACTGACACCGTAAAAACCTTGATAACAGGAGACTTTACCCCAAATGGCCGTAAAATCCGTCGCTTTGGTGGCACACGACAACAAGAAAAAGGAACTGGTGGACTGGGTTTCCGAAAACCGCACCCGCTTCGCCCCGCTAAAACTCTACGCCACCGGCACCACCGGCCGGCTGCTCCGGGATAACCTGGAGCGGGACGATATCCATTGCCTGCTAAGCGGTCCACTGGGCGGCGACCAGCAAATTGGCGCCAAGATCGCCGAGGGAGAAATCGACCTGTTGGTGTTCTTCTGGGACCCCCTGGAACCTCAACCCCATGACCCGGACATCAAGGCACTGCTGCGAATTGCCGCGCTCTGGAACATTCCCGTGGCCTGCAACCGCGCAACTGCCGAATTCATTCTTACCTCAGCGTATATGACAGACGACCAGCATCATCCGAAAAAGCCGGATTTCTCCGATTACACCGGCCGCCCAGTGAGCACCTGAGTAATGTTCAATCGAGTCGGTTAAGGCTACACTTAAGTCGAAGCTGTGAAGCTGTAAAGGATCGCCGGCTCGCCGATGAAGACTTCCGATACTCACAAAGAAACTCGATACCGGAGCGTGGCCGCGACAGTCCTCTGGGCCCTTTGCCTTTTGCTCGCATCCCCACTGGCGATGTCCGAACAGGCGGACGACACCGTGACTGTCGGCATCGTGGGCGACAACAAACCCTACTCGTTCGACGATGGCCCCGGCGCCTCCGGTTTTTCTGTTGATGTGCTTCGGGAAGTCGCCCGCAAGGCCGATCTGACCTTCCAGTTTCGCGCCGGCAGCTGGCCGGAAATCTACGATGCATTTTTGCGGGGCGAACTGGATGTTATCGACGGCATCTCGTTCAGTGCCGAGCGTGCAGAGAACATCCTGTTCACTGAGCCCTACCACCTTCGCCAGACCTATCTGATGCACAACACCCAGAGGCCACTGGGAGACATCAACACCATTTCAGATCTCAAGGGACTTAGGGTCGGCATTGTGCGCGACGTGTACTACCGCGACGCCCTCCAGGCAGAAGGTGTCTCCCTCACGAGCTACGATTCCGTTCACAGCCTCATTCGGGCCCTTGCCTTCGGCTGGGTGGATGTCGTTGTCGGCCCCAGGCTTACGCTCCAATACTATGCCAACAAGGCCGGATTCGGTTTTCTCGAAATTGCCGGCCCCGCGCCACTCGGCGATCTGGCGACCGAAGATTTCCGCATTGGCGTTTTAAAGTCCAACGAGGACCTGTATCAGAAGATCGCCTCTGGTTTGGAACAGGTCCCGAAAGAGCGAATCAGCCAACTACTTCAGCGTTGGCAGGACCTTGGAGGTAACAGCCTCGTAAGCGGAACCAGTTTTTCCCTGTCGCCAGAACAGCGCCGGTTCATTGCTGAAACGGGCCCTGTTCGCGTTGGCCTGATGCGGGATTACGCACCCTACAGCTTCGAAAGCGGGACACGAATTCACGGCTTGACCGTTGATATCCTCAATCGGATATCGGACCTGACGGGATTACAGGTGATACCGGTTGAGGGGCAATGGGTAGAACTGTTGCCATTATTCCGGGATGGCGAGATCGATGTCCTGGCCAACATGTCTTTCAGACCTGAACGGCAGGCTTTCACTCGTTTCACCGAGCCCTATCACACCATCCCGAACGTCGCTTTTACCCGGGACCCAACCCTGAGAACCGAGACCCTGGCTGATCTCAAAAATCAGCGTGTTGCCCTCGGTTCCGGTATTTACTACGAAGAGCCTGTCAGAGAGGCCCTGGGCGAAAATGCCCGAATATTCACGACCCAGGAGGCCATGTTCCAGGCGCTATCCCGAGACGAGGTGGATGTTGTTCTGGCCGCCCTGCCCAATGGCAACTTCTGGATTCGAGAGTTGGGCATCCCGGGTGTCCGGATCGCCGGCGAGCTGGTTCTGGACGAACAGACGGGAGAAGATCTGCGGTTCGGTGTGAGGCCGGGGCTCGCGCCGCTCGCGGACATCCTTGACGATGCATTGGCAGCAATAACGCCGGAAGAAATGCACACCATCGAGAGCCGATGGTTGGGCGCCAGTGTTGATATGGAAGTCCAGGAAACTGGTGAGGTTTCTCTGAACGCCGTTGAGCTCGCCTGGCTCGGGACGCATAACAATCAACTCAGCTACTGTATTGATCCGGACTGGTTCCCATTGGAAGGCCTGGACGAGGAAGGCAGGCATGCCGGATTATCCGCAGAGGTTGCGCGACTCTTCTCCAAACGATCGCCAGTGGACTTCGAACTGGTTGCCACGGACAGCTGGACCGAATCCATTGCCTCGATCAAACAGGGTAAATGTCAGATTTTTACCATGGCGATGCAAACGCCGGAGCGGTTGGAGTTCCTCAACTTTACTGAACCCTATCTCGAAGTGCCTACCGTTGTGCTGGGCAGGATCGAAGCTCCATTTATAGAGCGCGTGGGCGATCTTCGTGGCCAAAAAATTGGCGTTGTCGAGGACTACGCGTTCGCAGAGCTGCTCCAAAGCCGCTATCCCTCCTTGAACCTGGTCGAAGTTCCCAATGAACAAGCTGGCCTGAGGCAACTGCAGAACAACGAACTGGATGGTTACATCACCACTCTGGCAACCGCCAGTTACTATATGCAGGAACTCGGCCTCGCTGATTTGAAGGTCATCGGGCGGATTCCAGCAGACTGGTCGCTGTCTATTGCAGTCAGGAAAGACGAGCCTGTTGTTCTGGGCATCATGCAGAAACTGGTATCCAGTCTTACCACCCAGGAACGCAAAGACCTCGAAAGGCAATGGCGCAACATCCGCCTCAAAGAGCCTGTGGATTACACCCTGATCTGGCAACTGTCGATCGCCGCCATTGTGATCGCTTTCCTACTGGTTTACTGGAATAGAAAGCTGAATCGCCTCAACCATGATCTGACCGAGGCCAACGAGACGCTCGCGAAACTCAGCGTTACCGACGACCTGACAAAGTTGGGCAACCGAAGCTACTTTGACCAGGAATTCCGGAAGAGCTTCCAGTGGTGCCAGCGCCACAATTCTGGCTTTGCAGTGGCCATGGTCGACGCCGACCACTTCAAAAGGATCAACGACAATTACGGCCATGAAGCGGGCGACATCTGCCTGCAAACACTGGCAGAGCTTATGCGCAAACATTTCCGGCGGGAAACCGACCGGCTCTCGCGCTTCGGTGGCGAAGAGTTCGTTATTTTCGCCAGCTATGAGGACAACAGCGAAATCCGTAACCGACTGGAATCCTTCCGCAAACACGTCGAAAAAAGCTGCTCGGTGTGCGGAGAACACGACGTTCACCTCACCATCAGCATTGGCCTTGCCACTGGCATACCGGGCCCCGACGACTCGCCAGCAGAGTTTCTCAGACAGGCAGACCAGGCGCTCTACCAGGCCAAGCAGAACGGTCGCAACCGGCTGGAAGCGCGTTCAGTGGGTTCCTGAGTGGTGCTAGACTGAATAAAAACAAAGTAACAAGGAGAACGCCATGGCTCGCATCTACGAGGACAATTCCCTGTCCATCGGCAACACCCCACTGGTCAGACTGAACCGCGTGAACGACGGCGCCACGATCTGGGCCAAGATTGAGGGCCGAAACCCGGCCTATTCCGTTAAATGCCGGATCGGCTCTGCCATGATCTGGGACGCCGAGAAGCGCGGCACCCTGAAGGCGGGCATGACCATTGTGGAACCCACCAGCGGCAATACCGGTATCGCCCTGGCCTACGTGGCAGCCGCCCGGGGCTACAAACTGATCCTGACCATGCCCGCCTCCATGAGCCTTGAGCGTCGCAAAGTCCTGAAGGCACTGGGAGCCGAACTGGTGCTGACCGAACCTGCCAAAGGCATGCCGGGTGCCATCGCCAAGGCCGAAGAGATCTTCTCGTCAGACCCGGAAAACTATTTCCTGCCCCAGCAGTTCCAGAACCCAGCCAACCCCCGAATCCACGAGGACACCACCGGCCCGGAAATCTGGGAAGACACTGATGGTGAAATCGATATCTTCGTGGCGGGCGTAGGCACCGGTGGCACGCTGACCGGCGTTTCCCGCTACATCAAAGGCACCAAGGGCAAACAGATCGCCACCATTGCCGTCGAGCCTACCGACTCACCGGTGATCACCCAGATGATGAACGGCGAAGACATCAAGCCGGCGCCCCACAAGATTCAGGGCATCGGAGCGGGCTTCGTGCCCAAAAATCTGGATCTGGAAATGGTTGACCAGGTGGAGACGGTCAGCAACGAAGAGGCCATGGACATGGCCCATCGGCTGATGCAGGAAGAGGGCATTCTCTGCGGTATTTCCTGCGGCGCAGCGGTGGCGGCTGCGGTACGCATCAGCAAACAGCCGGAGTACCAGGGCAAGAACATTGTGGTGGTGCTGCCGGATACCGCCGAGCGTTATCTTTCCACCGCGTTATTCGCCGGCCAGTTTGGCGAGCAGGAAAACGTTCAGTAAAAGAGAAAGGCGCAGCCTCGCGCTGCGCCCTGCACTCATCAGAACTGATATTTCAGGCCGACCCGACCGGTATCAAACTCCGGTCCGCTGTTGGTTACCTGGCCGTTGAAGTCCTCTTTATCAATGTCGACGTTATAGCGATTGTATTCCGCGAATGCCGTCAGCGCGGGCGTTACCCGGAAATCCACACCGGCGCCGACAAAGGGCGATACTTCATCGTAGGTTTCACTTTCGTTGAATGCATCAACATCGAACGCAGACGCAAACGCGCCGGCCTTACCATAGACGCCGAAGCTGTCGGTCAGAGGCAGACGGCCAACAGCACTCAGGCCAAAGCCTTTCAGCTTGCCTTCAACCTCGTCCTCGCCAAAGTTCCCAAAATCAATGTATTCCGCCTCCAAGGCAAAAAACGGATTGAACTGGTAGCCAACAGCGGCGCCAAGCAGATCGTTTTCGTCCTCGAACTCGCCGCCGTGTGATTTGTAGCCACCGTAGCTGCCGCTGACATACGGGCCTGACTGGTCCCTCTCCACGTTGCTCTGAGCTAATGCGACGGGCGCAGTAACAAACGAGGCTGTGAACAGTGCGGCGCTGGTAAAACGGATTGCGGAATTCATAGGGCGTTCCTCCTAATGAGTTCAAATATCCTTTCATTCCATGGAAATCGAAAGTTGCCTTTCAATTACCTGAACTCACCCTACTAGGAATTCCTGCCCTACCGGGTTAAACCCGGACTAAGATCCCGTAATCCGCAATTAACCTCGAAAAAACAACAACTTTGACTTATTGAGGGGTATTAGAATCTGGCTTGGTTTCACTCTCGTTCTCGGGAGTCTTATATGCAACGACCCGGTCGGGGTCAGACGACTCGGCCCGTTTCATCAGCACCATGCCACCTTCCATCAGCAATGATTTGAGCCTGGGATCCTTCTGCTCTGCGATACCCACTGCGAACGCCATCAACGCGGCCTCCAGGGGATTGGCTTTGATCAGATTGCGAATGGCATCGATACCTAAACCTGATTGCGCCTCTACCCCTTTTTGCCGTTTTCTGGAGGAAACCGGCCGTGTCAGGCGGTAGAAGACAAGCGCAAGGAAGAGAATGCAATCAGAACTGGCTGAGCCATAACACCACATTGGTGACTTCTTTGCGGAATTTAGCCGCCACGAATATCAGGCGCTAGGAACTGCTCAGATTCGCGGAGTAGCCGCCGTACTTCAGCGCCTGCCAGACCACATAACGATCGGATGTCATCCAGCTTCTTTTCGATAATGACCAGGTTGCCGTCTTTGTCGAGAACAAGTGAATCTCGGCGTCCACGGGTATCTTCAAAACCGTCGAACTCTTTCTGGATAATCGGAAGCTCTTCGCCGAAGGCTTCGGGAGCGTTTTCGAGCCATTCCTGACAGTGATTTCGCTCTAAAATCTTGCATTCTGAGAAGTTACCGCCATTGGTGTTATGCGGTTGGCTTCTGAGTCAATTTTGTACATTTGTTACTTCTGAGCCAAAAAGTCCGCCAATAAACGCTGACACAACTTCTTCGGTGAAATCGCCGCACGTGTTGCCCGAATCCCTAGTCAGGTGGGCAATCAGATCCTTACTGAGCAGGCGTCGCAGGACTTTCATCGTTGATTTGTTGGCAATCTGTGCCGTTTCCTTGCCGAGCAACTGAGCGCCCGCAAGTCTCGTATCCCAGCCGTAGGCTTCGAGGATGCTTTCATGCTGTTCGAAAAGCCGGTCCATCTGGCCAGGAATATTTTCATAGTTCGATCCCAGTAGAGTAAGAGCCAGCGCGTAGTCGGAGTATTTCCCTGCCTCTCCTCTCCGAACGGGACGTGCACCTTTCAGCGCATCCGGCTCTCCGTTTAAACGCTGGACACTGCCATAGCGACCTCAGGAAAGCGCGAGGTGCAAGTGTTTCTGGGTTGTGTCCTCAGGTAGGGATCATCCTCCGGAAGACGCGACCGGAATCGCTTTTTCCCGTCACCGACGAGTCGGTACAGAATGGCTCCACTGAACAGTCGCTGATTGGTTCTGCCATACAGCACCCAACTCTTACTTTGAGCTGAAGCCGGGGCTTTGAACCAATGACGC
>NZ_JBSXNQ010000029.1:0-54540 GCF_056857715.1 Marinobacter sp. L-13 | reverse complement strand
CAATACTCAGTAACTTCCGCCTGCGTCATCGGGGCGGTTTCCACAACAATGCGTAACTTCTCTTCTCTACTCCACTTGCCTGGATGAGCTGAATTCGATCGCAAAACGGCACCTCGTCCTCTGGCGGGTTTAGGCCAATTCTACAAGGCTGGGGTACTGATGCCTTCGTGGCTGGCGACCTCGGCAACATTCAGACTGTGAGGTCGGGCCATCTTCTGGAGAATGGGTTCTTTACGTTCCGGTGAATAATGGGGCATGGTTCTCCTCTGAAATATTCAGGCGACAACTACGCTGACACATAGGGCATTCATCCACACGCACATCATTGGCGATCGACGTGCCGGCACTGTCAGCCCGTTTGATCGTTTGCCAGGCACCTGAAGCGCTATGTTTTGCCTGCTTCAGAGGTGGGATAGATGCCAGAAATTTGCGGGGCCGCGAATGTTCGCTTTTGTTTGAAATGGACCATTGGGGCGGTCAAGGGAAGTCGACTTTATTTCGCTTCATTTGGTCTGTAACTCCCCCTTCGGTTAAAGGGACTGTAATGATCCAACTCTCGGCGGAGAAGAGCTTCTTGGAGCCCCGTGTACCGCTTCACACGCGTCACCGATTCGAACGATTCGTATGTCTGCACCAGTAGTCCAGAGATGGACCAATGGGAGAGATGTCAGTCCTTAAATGCGGGGGGTTGAGGATTGGGTATTAGTTCTCGCGGGGAGCAGCCGATGGTAGCTGCGAGAATGTATAGCTTCTCAATAGTGAGATTCACTTGACCTCTCTCAATCTTACCCAAGTAGCTTCTATCAATCCCCGAGGCGAAAGCTAACTCTTCCTGGGAAAATCCATAGGATTTCCTGATCTGACGTAAGTTTTCCCCAAACTGCTTTTTTACTTCGCTCATTTTACTGCCTCTCATAGAGGCAAAACTATCTGGCTTGTGGCAGTATATAGCCACGGCATATACTACCCAATTTGGGGATTTACCAGGTTCCTTGCCTATTTCATGCTGAGAATTATTTCTATGAGCATCCTCAATGTAGATAGAATGCTAAACAAAATATTGGAACTTCCCACTTTCATGTCAGTAACCTTTGAAGATTTACGGGACAGCTATTTGCTTCTTTTGGGACCGAGAGCTTTAGTCACTGAAGAAGAACTGTCGAGCTATCTGCTTCAAGAATTGGGAGAACTTAAGAGGCGGCTGTTGATTAAACAGTATGAATTTGATGGCTCTCCAGACGACCATCTACAGATACTGGTAGAAGAGGGATTCTATAGTTGCGATAAACGACTTATAGAAGGTCCATTCGAGAAACGAATTCGGGCCGGACTCAATGGCAGAGATCTTCAGAATCTAAGAAGTCGGGAAGAAGACCTAGAAGCAAAGCTCGCAGTCAAAAACGGAGAGATCAGTGAATGTTTGGCTCTAACTCACGAGCTCCCCGTACTAGCAAAACCTCTCGGCCGAAAACATAAACGATTGCTGGTCGAGGCGTCGGAGCTAGAGGGACGCATTTCACTGGTTAGGTCGACAATCGAAAGTTATTCCAAGAGAGACCTCTGAAAAGACATTCGTTACTAACCAACCACTTCTTGGAATTCTACTCAAGCTATCGTGTAGATGAAAAAATCAGCTGATGGAATCAAAAGTGTGCGCTCCAAATCGAAAGGTGAAACTATGGCTAGAGTTCCTGGGAACCTTATTCATCTGTTTCAAAGAAGAAAAAGGCAAATCGTTCCTCCCTTAGCCTCTGAAAAGGCTGCTTCTGTACAAGTAATGGACCCTGATGCACGTGAGCTCCCTCGATCTCTGTCCAATTTCGGCGACTCGATAAGTGAATATCTCGACGACCAAGAGTCGTTGACACAACGTAAGCGCCAATAAATCCGCACCTGTGGCTGGCAACTGAATTTCGCCACACTGATTCCTGCTTTCAAATGAAGGAGGAATCCGATGACCACCCCTGATTTACATCAGTTCTGGCAACAGACGCTATCGGACTGGCAGGCCTCGGGCCTGTCCGGTGCCGCCTACTGCAAACAAGAGTCCCTTGTTTACCACCGGTTTGTCTACTGGCGGCAGAAGCTGACTGGCCGCGAGGAGCCCAGCAAGCCGGTTCAAACTCGATCCGGATTCGCCCGCGTGGCACCGGTTGCGAATGCCGGAGCCGGTCTGACCGTGTCACTGCCCGGCGGCGTATCAATCACCGGCCTGCACGCTGGCAACATTGAGTTGCTGGGCGCGGTGCTGAGGCAGATGTGATGCGTCACCGCTATCTGCGTCCCTCCTGGGATCTGCCGGAGATCTATCTGTACCGAAAGCCGATCGACTTCCGCAAGCAGGCCAACGGCCTAGCCCTGCTGGTGGAACAGGAACTGGGGCACAGCCCGTTCTCTGGAGCGCTTTATGCCTTCACCAACCGGCAGCGGAACAAGATCAAATGCCTGATGTGGGAAGACAACGGCTTTGTGCTCTATTACAAAGCTCTGGCTGAAGAAAAGTTCAAATGGCCAGGACCCGCGGATGACTTGATGTCGCTGACCGGTGAGCAGATCAACTGGCTGCTGGACGGCTACGACATCACGCTGTTGAGAGGCCATAAAACCCTGCATTATGAGAGCGTTGGATAGTGCTTTTAGTAGCACTTTTTTGGTGTGCCAGGACGTTGTTTTTGCTATAATTTCGCCATGAAATCAACGCCTGATAACGCCTCTTCAACTCCCGATTTCAGCGGTCTCTCCACCGCTGAAATGATGTCTGTTATCAGCAATCTGCAAGCACAGCTGGCCGCTAAAGAAGACGCCCTCCAGAACCAACAAGTTCAACTGAAACAGCACGACGAGACCCTCCAGCGTCGCGACAACTATATCGCCATCCTCGAAGAACTGCTGCGTCACAAGAAGATCCAGCAGTTCGCGGCCAGCAGTGAAAAGCAGCCCAACCAGATCCTGCTGTTCGATGAAGCGGAGCTGGAAATCGAGATTGATGAACTGCGCGAGGAGCTGCCCGAGGATGTCGAAGAGGCCGACGCTCCTCGTCGTTCCCGCAAGCGTCGTCAGCGTGGCTTCTCTGATACGCTACTGCGCGAGCGCATTGAACTGACCCTCAGCGACGAAGAGAAAGCCGGTGCCACCAAGACCTTCTTCACCAAGGTGAAAGAAGAGCTTGAATATATCCCGGCCCAACTGAAAGTGCTGGAGTACTGGCAGGAAAAGGCGGTGTTCGAGCAGGACGGCGAAGAACGGATTGTTGCGGCTGCTCGGCCAGCACACCCGCTGGGTAAGTGCATCGCCACCCCATCACTGCTGGCCTGCCTCATTACCTCCAAGTATGCCGACGGCCTGCCGTTGTACCGGCAGGAACAGATGTTCCAGCGCCTGGGGCATGAAGTGAGTCGCACCAGCATGGCTCACTGGATCATCCGGTTGAATGACGTCTTCCAACCGCTGATCAACCTGATGCGGGAAACCCAGAACGGCAGTGATTACCTGCAAGCCGATGAAACCCGGATCCAGGTGCTCAAGGAAGACGGCAAATCGGTCCACTCCGACAAATGGATGTGGGTCACCCGGGGTGGCCCACCGGGACAACCCTCGGTTCTGTTCGAGTACGACCCATCGCGAGGTGGCAAAGTGCCGGTGCGCCTGCTGGATGACTTCCAGGGCATTCTGCAAGCCGATGGCTATTCCGGCTACGGTCAGGTCTGTGCCGCGAACAAGCTGACGCGGATTGGATGCTGGGACCACGCGAGACGTAAGTTCGTGGAAGCGTCCCGGGCTGCGCCGGCCAAAGGCAAAAAGGGCCAGCCCTCAAAAGCGGATGTGGCCCTGAGCCACATCCGCAAACTGTACGCCATTGAAAAGGCCGCCCGAGATCTGAGCGATGAAGAGCGCTATCAGTTACGTCAGGAAAAGAGTCTGCCATTGCTCAACACCTTCAAAGCCTGGCTGGAGAAAAATGCCGCCAAGGTGATGAAAGGCCTGCTCACCCGTAAGGCCATGGATTACACCCTGAACCAGTGGGACTATCTGGTTGGTTACTGCGAACGCGGTGACCTGAACATCAGCAATGCCGGTGCCGAGAACGCTATTCGCCCGTTTGCCCTCGGCAGAAAGGCCTGGCTCTTCGCCGATACCTCACAAGGGGCGAAAGCCAGCGCCACCTGCTATTCGCTCATCGAAACCGCCAAGGCCAATGGCCTGGAGCCTTCCGCTTATATCCACCATGTGCTGGAACGAATTGCTAAGGCCGACACGCTGGAGAAGCTTGAAGCCTTGCTGCCCTGGAATGCCGAGTTGTTGGCTTTGAAAAAAGTGGCTCAATACGATTAGGGCAAGTGGGTCGATTTAACGGCGCTTACAAACAACTAGTCGTGATTACTGAGGCGCCCAAGACTAGAGACTTACAATAAGTCGCCACCGCTCTAAGTCGCAGCATAAACGACCTCGTCTAAGTGAGAAGCCACTCCGAGATTGCATTTCTCCGAGCAAGTCACGCTCAACAAAATTTATCGAAACAGGGTGGCAAGAATGAGATTGTTTCTTTAATTCAACGATCTAATTTTCTCCGGATCCTAAAGCGTGTCCGATTTCCAGACACTGAAATCCTGACAATTGTGAACTCCCCGACCTGACAAATTCGGATCCAAATATCCGTTTAGGGTGCCTGGTGGGCAACGATCAAATGTCCTGTTTCCGGACATCGGTTACCTGACAGATATGTGCCACACTTCGGTATTAATTGGCTTAAAATGCTGATACATCGGGGTTTTGTAGGGTTGCGTTTTTTGCTTTAGGCATTTGATCTTTGAGATTTTTCACCGATTTAGACCGGTTGCTGCCTACCTTTGAGGTCGCCCTCCGGAGGCAAAGGTCATAGGTTCGAATCCTATCGGGCGCGCCATTATTTTCAAAGGCTTGCGTGAAAACGCAGGCCTTTTTTATTTGCCTGTGCCCAAATTGTGCCTTGCTGGAGCCCAGTCACTTTAGGCCGCTGCTATATCACTCAGTAAAAAGACCATTGCACGGTTTCCACCTCACCATCTCCAAGGCACAGCCACTCCGCGTTATCTATGAATCCAAAACGCCTTGTTGTCGAAACCTTTGGTCGCAATGCGAACATTGGAAGCAACCAATTAACGCTTCTTCCCGCATTACTTCGAAACCTATATGAGGGAAAGCACACTTTTTCAGTATACAGCTATTTCACATTCCCCCTGAAACCAAGCATAAACGGGTTGCAGTAGCCATCTGGGCAAACGGCATCCTGACTCTCGTCCAGATCGCGGAAAGGACTTTGCCGGCAGCTTGGCGCTGATTGCCGATGCTATACATAACTTCTGGGACATGGCATCGCTGATTATCGCGTTCGCGGCCCGTAAGATTGCGCGTCGCCCGGCTGAATAAAAGCTGACCTTCGGCTACGGGCGAATAAAGGTAGGTGTTGCGCTGTTAAATACACCACCTTGATCATGATAGGGCCCTACCTGATATACGAGGGTGTCATGCGGTTCCCAGATCCGCTGGAACTCAAGGGGTGTTGGGTAGTCTGACTTACATTGTTGCACTGATAATGGACGCGTTGAGCGCGCTGCTGACCTACTCAATGCAGAAGGGCAGCGTTAATATTCATGCGTTGTTTTACACAACTTGTCTGATGCGTTTGCGTCAATAGCAGTGTTATAGGCGGAGCTCTTATCTTGCTCTACGACATGCGCTGGGTTGATTCCGCAATCACCATTGGCATGGCCAGCTATATTCTCTACCTGGACCTGACAGAAATTGGCGGGACCATCAGAACACTCATGCTGGGGAGTCCCGAGGATATCGGCACAGATTCCGTCATTGGGGCAGTATCAGACTTAGAAGGAGTTATCGACTTCACCCCGTACATTTTTGGCAGGTGGGTGAGCATGATGCCTCGCTCGACGCCCGTGTGGTTGTCGAAATAAGTACATGGAATGAACTTGAGAAAATCAAGGACAGGATAAAACAGGCTCTGGTGAAAGAATTCAACATAACTCATTCAACACTGGAATTTGAACACCCTGACTACAAGCACGAGGGAGCTCATACCTATGGGCATGGTTAACAGACGCGCTACGTAACATACCTTATCATGCAGAATCCAAACGAATGGCGAATCACAAAGGCACGAGGACTTCATGCAAGACATGATTGAGCGCCATCAAGTTTGCCTACCTCATCGCTGTTGTTCTCGGCCTTTTAGAGGGCCGGAAACCTCCCCAAGCAATATGATGCCAGAATATCTGGCTGGGACAATACCCAGGCTCTTGCTTTATAACAACATTACCCAGACACCAATGCATCATCAGACCTCGCCAGAATCTCGAAAGCAATATGGCGAGGTCTAACTTTCTTTACGCTTCGGAAAAACTCCTGCATTTCCAGAGATAGTAACCTACCGGTATCACCAACAGCGCCAAAATCACAGCAGATATCATCCCACCGACCATTGGTGCAGCTATGCGCCCCATGACTTCGGAGCCGGTACCAGTGCCAACCATGATAGGCACCAAACCTCCGATAATAGCAGCAGCAGTCATCATTATAGGCCGCACGCGCAATCCGGCACCATGAAGCACGGCATGGCGCAACGTCTCGCGTCTTGGAGTCGCCCCCTTCTCCTTACAGGTTTGCAACATTTCCTCGTAAGACTGGTTCAGATACACCAGCATGATCACACCAATCTCCACGGCAACGCCGGCCAGCGCAATGAAGCCTACACCGACCGCAACCGAAAAGTTATAGCCCAGCAGATACATCAGCCAGATTGCGCCAATCATGGCAAACGGCAGCGTACCCATGATGATGCCCACTTCCGCAAAACGGCGGAAGTTCAGGAACAGCAGAATGACGATAATCGCCAGCGTCAGCGGCACCACGTAGGTGAGCTTTTCCTTGGCACGCAGCATGTACTCATACTGGCCAGACCAGGTAACCGAATAGCCCGCAGGCAGGTCAAGTTCCTTGTTCACGGTGGCCATGGCCTGCTCCACATAAGTGCCGACATCGACCCCTTCAATATCCACGAAGGTCCAGCCATTGAGGCGGGCGTTTTCACTTTTGATGGCGGGAGGACCGTCTTCAACCCGAATATCGGCGACGTCGGCCAGCGCAATCCGTTGCCCCGTTGACGTAACGATTGGCAACTGCTCGAGCTTCTCTGGGGAATCCCGGTAGTCCTGGGGATAGCGCAGATTGACCGGGTAGCGCTCAAGCCCTTCGATCGTCCGTGATACATTAATACCGCCGATCGCCGAAGCAACAATCTGCTGAACATCCGCTATGTTCAGTCCGTAGCGGGCTGCTCGCTCGCGATCGATATCCGCCTTGATGTATCGACCACCGGCAACCCGCTCTGAATAAACAGAGGCGGTGCCGGGAATATCAACGATGATTTCCTCAAGCCGTTTGCCAATGTCCTGGATAATGGCAAGATCCGGACCTGCCACTTTGATACCGACTGGCGTTTTAATACCCGTCGCCAGCATATCGATGCGGGTTATGATGGGCATGACCCAGGCATTAGTTACCCCCGGGAAACGGATCAGGGTATTGAGCTCCTGCTTGAGCTTTTCCGTCGTCATCCCTTCCCGCCATTCATCCCTGGGCTTTAACTGGATAAATGTCTCGATCATCGTCAACGGTGCTGGATCGGTCGCGGTATCCGCCCGCCCGACTTTGCCGAATACCGTTTTTACTTCCGGTACCGTGGCAATCAGTTTGTCGGTTTGCTGCAGCAGCTGCCGGGCCTTGCCAATTGAAATACCCGGGTAGGTGGTTGGCATGTACATCAGGTCGCCCTCATCCAGCGGAGGAATGAATTCACTCCCGATTTTGGTGGCCGGCCACAGGCCCACAACCAGTGCAAGCAGTGCGGCCATAACCGTACTTTTCGGGAATCGAAGGACGAGCTTCAGCGCCGGCATATAGGCACCGACCAGCAGACGATTCACGGGATTCTTGTGTTCCGGCAGCACTTTGCCGCGAATGAAATAGCCCATGAGCACGGGAACCAGCGTCACCGCCAGGGCCGCACTGGCTGCCATGGCGTAGGTCTTCGTGAAAGCCAGCGGTGCAAACATCCGGCCTTCCTGCGCTTCCAGCGCAAATACCGGCACAAAACTGACGGTGATGATCAGGAGCGAAAAAAACAGGGCTGGCCCGACCTCGGAGGCCGATCTGGCCACGACCTCCCATCGGTTCTCAGGGGTTAACGGGGTCCGCTCCATATGTTTGTGCATGTTCTCGATCATGACGATGGCGCCATCGATCATCGCCCCGATCGCAATCGCAATCCCCCCGAGGGACATAATATTGGCGTTGATTCCCTGCCAGTACATGACAATAAAGGCCGCCAGAATGCCAACCGGCAGGCTGAGAATCGCCACCAACGACGAGCGAACGTGGAACAAAAAGATGATGCACACCAGGCCCACCACCAGAAACTCTTCAAGCAGCTTGAACCCGAGATTATTCACCGCCCGCTCAATCAGACCGGAGCGATCATAAACCGTTACCACCTCGACACCTTCCGGCAAACTGGATTTCAGTTCCTCCAGTTTCGCCTTCACGCCATTGATGGTTGCCTGGGCGTTTTCACCGAAGCGCATCACTACTATGCCACCGACGGTCTCGCCTTCGCCATTCAGCTCAGCCACCCCGCGCCGCATCTGCGGCCCAATCTCAACAGTGGCCACGTCTTTCAGGAGCACGGGGGTGCCGTTGTCATCAAGCCCCAACGGAATCGACAGCAGGTCCTCACGGGACTGGATGTAGCCGGACGTGCGCACCATGTATTCCGCCTCGGCCATCTCGATGACCGAGGCGCCCACTTCCTGATTGCCCCTCTTGATGGCGTTCTGGACATGAGCCAGGGGAATTCCCAACGCCCTGAGCTTTTCCGGGCTGACCTTGACCTGATACTGCTTCACCATGCCACCAAGCGCGGCCACTTCGGACACGCCTGGCACTGTTTGGAGTTCGTATTTCAGAAACCAGTCCTGCAGGCTGCGCAGCTGGCTCAGATCGTTGTTCCCGGTGCGATCCACCAGAGCGTAGAGGTAAACCCAGCCAACCCCGGTTGCGTCCGGCCCCAGTTGCGGGCGGGCCGAGTCTGGAAGGCTCGGGGCCACCTGGGACAGGTACTCCAGCACCCGGGAGCGAGCCCAGTACATGTCGGTGTCTTCATCGAAGATCACATAAACGTAGGAGTCCCCAAAGAAGGAGTAACCCCGGACCGTCTTGGCACCCGGCACCGACAGCATGGCGGTGGTCAGTGGATAGGTCACCTGGTCTTCCACCACTTGTGGTGCCTGGCCCGGAAAGCTGGTTTTGATAATGACCTGCACATCCGAAAGATCCGGCAGCGCATCTACCGGCGTCTTGCTCAGCGAGTAGAGGCCAAGCCCTGTAATAAGCAAGGTGGCCAGCAATACCAGAAATCGATTACGAACAGACCAGTGAATGATGGCAGCGATCATGATTCGCCTCCGCCATGATTCATGGAACTATGGTCCATCGCCTCAGGTTCGCTTTTGGGCTCCGCTTTCTCCGGATCCATGACGTGCCCCGAATGATCCATCTGTGAATCCATGGCGTTGCTGCCTGATGCCGACATTCGCTGGAAATCCGAAGTCTTGCTGGACTCGGAGTCGATCAGGAACTGCGCAGACGTCACCACAGTTTCCCCAGGCTCAATCCCCCCCAGTATTTCCGCGTACTTATCGCCAATCCGCCCCACAGTGACGTTAACGGACTTGAAGGCACCCTGTTCCAGCGCCACCACCAGACGGTCGCTTTGTCCAGTGCGGATGATCGATTCACGCGGCACCAACAGGCGTCTTTGCCCACGATCCCCCTGGACCTCCAGGCGAGCAAACATGCCGGGCAGCAAAGCTCCGTCGGAATTGTCAAACCGCATCCGGACCCGGGCCGTCCGGGTTTCCGGATTAACCTCGGGATACACATAGTCCACTTTTCCGCGCCACTGGCGCCCGGGCATGTAATCCAGGGTCATCATCACCCGGCTATCGCCCTCCACGGCCGAGAGCTGGCTTTCAAATACCTCGCCAATCACCCAGACTTCATCCAGTGCAGCAATCGACAAAACCCGGTCTCCGGGCTTTATGAACATGCCCTCGCGAACGTTCAGATTGTCGACAACGCCCGAGCTTGGGGCGTATACGGTCATCGTTCTCTGTATGTTTCTTGTCTGGCGCAGCTGCCGTATCAGGCTAGCCGGCACATTCAGAGCAGCCAACCGTTCCTCAGCGGCATTGATCAGTCGCTGATTCCCCCGGTTCAGTGCCAGGAGCAACTCCTCCTGAGCATTGACCAATGTGGGTGAATAGAGGGTATACAGAGGCTTGCCTTTTTCGACTGGTTCCCCCTCAGCTTTCACGTAGAGCGCTTCGATCCAGCCCTCTACTCTGGGATGCACGTGGGCCATCTCATCTTCGTTATATTGGACGTAGCCCACAGTAGTGATGGTGTTCGGCAAGCGTCCCTGGATGACGGGCTCGGTGCGAACTCCCAGGTTGTTGACCACGGCAGGCGAAATACGAACGGTACCGGCCGGGTCGTCAGCTGACCCGGCATCCTCAAACACTGGAATCAGGTCCATCCCCATAGGTGATTTCCCGGGTTTGTCGCTTTTAAAATTAGGGTCCATGGGCGCCACCCAGTAGAGCGGCTCCTTTTCCTCGTTACCGACCCCATCTACGGTTGGATCTGAAACCATTCCCGGTGCCAGCCAATAGGCGGCACCGACGCCAGCGATCCCGCCGAGCACTATAAAGCCCAATGGACGAATGAAATTAGCCATGATGATCAATCCTGCAAATCGGTCATTGAAAAGGAGGGAATGTTTGAGGCTTCCGTGGTCAAATAACGGAAACTTGCCAGAGTTTTGGCCCGCTCGGCCATCATCTGGATCAATTCGACCTCGGCATTGAGTTCGGAGATCCTTGCGCGTACCGCCTCAGCAAAATCACCGTCGTCATTGTTATAGGCGGTCAGCGAGGCATCGGCCTGCTCTTCCATCTGCGGAAGAAGAGTTTGCTGATACAAGTCAATCCGATCATCCAATCGCTCAATGCGGGCCAACGCCGAGCGCGCCTTCGCCTGGAGCGATCGGATTCTCAGAACCCGATCCGTTTTCTCGGCTTCCAGTCTGGCTGCAGACGCGTTGAGCCGTCGGTCTTGCCGGTTTCCTGTGAATATGGGCAGGTCAAAACCGATACCAATAGAAAACAGGTCTGCCCTGTCCTGGCCGTTCGGAGCTCGGTCACGGTAACCATATTGTGCGAAGACCGACCACTCTGGTTTGTAGGCTTCCCTGGCAAGGTCTACGTCAATGTCCTGTACATCAATCAGTTGATCTGTGGCGCGAACCGACGGGTGACGGATGACAGACTCCACACTGGTCTCCGGCCAGCTGTTGGAAACATCTGCCAATAACAGAGGAGGAATGTTTTCGGCGACCGAGAGCTGGGCCCGCCTGGAACCGATCCATTCCCCTAGAGCTTCTCTGCTGGAAGCCAACTGAGTATGCAAAGCGGTCAGCCGATCTTCAAGCCGAGTCAATTCCAGCGAAGCACGAATAACATCTTGTTGTCTGGAGCCCATTGTCGCGGAGGTATATCCAGCTTCCGCAACATCCGCCAATTGCTCGAACAGCCCCCGGTTCTGTTCAATGAGGCGGATGCTTTCCTGGGCTTTCCAAAGATCGAGCCATAGGTGGGTCGCCGTTTCGGTGACCTGCGCACGACGATTCTGTCGGAGGTAAGGCTGTACACCGGCCAGTTCTTCTTTCTTTGCGCTAGCCAAGCGGCGGCTGTCTCCACGAGGAATTCGCTGTGTAATGCCAATCGTGCCCTGGGTCATGGGCTCTTGCCCGGTATCAAAAGTATCCAGAGGCAGATTTGCCGCGCCGATCATTACCCGGGGATCGGGAAGCGCGCCCTCAGCAACAGACTCTTCCATCAGCGCATCTTGTTTGTAAGAGCTCTGGCCCAGCCAGGGATCGTTTTCAGTTGCTGTTTCGATGACACTCTGGAGCTCCAGCCTTGGCTGAGCCCACCCGGAAATGCTGCTAAACAGCAACACACCCAAAATGGCTTGCTTAGTGAAAAGGGGGCGGATGAACAACGTAGGATCTCCGTAGAAGGCATGTAAGAGCGCCTATATTAGATTTAAAAACTGAAACGAAGCTGAAATTAAGGGCGCATGGATATTATTTTGACCTGACTCAATTATCTTATCACGAACAGAACTTCCCACATATTGAATAGGCTTTCTTTTTTTCAGCCAGGTTTCAGGAACTGATGATTTAACGAAGCCATCGACCACTCTCTCAATGCCAGCACTTGACGGTAGTATGCTGAAACCAAGACATGAAAGAATCCATAATGAAATGGAAAAAGATCACGTGAATAAAAACATTCTGCATGATACAAAACTGCAGCGACGCCATGAAGAAATGACACGCCTGGGAGCGTCATAAGCTGGAATGAAGGCACGCGGACAGATGTCTGGCAGAAAAGGACGAGCCCATCATCGCGCTCTAGAGAAAAATCAAACAAAATCTGGCGTCTGGAAAATGCAATCCAAAACACCGCTGGCGCGACCAGCCACAAAAATCATGACTGGCCATATAATTCATTTACCGGGATCTTGGCGCAAAATTGATCACTTAAACATGAACATAAAATAATCAGTATATATATATTTCATTTGCACCTTGACTAGAATTTTCTTGGTTAGCCAATATTAATAGCCGAGATTTCCCTTTATTTTTTACATATGAAAAATCAACGATAAAAGAGCTCAATTCATATATGGGAAACACTGTAAAACCTGAATCTAAACCACCATTATCCCAGCGAGCTCTGATTAATTTATCCGCCCCTGAAGCGGGAGCTAACCCAGAAAAACCTGACCTTCTTTGCCTGATATAGGTCAAGACAGTTCCATTATTTACAATTACTTTCCTGGGAATAGACAGATACTCCTCATTAACGGAAAAAGCGTAATCAGGTGATGTAGTGATTTCCCGCTCCTCCAAGCGTTTAATTAATCTTGGCGAGGAAACTTTGCCCAAGTCTAGCTGTGGCCAAGGCTTACGGCTGGGGCTCCGCAGTTCAAGACTTTCTTCACCCACTACTATAGAGGTTGTATTATCAACAGGGAAAACAGAGAAAATCATTTTCTCAGCATTAGACAAAACAATTGAGTCACCACGAACATCGCCGCCCTCCGCAAAAGCAAATGCTGGTTTCCCAATGTCGCCTTGCAACAACTCATATCTTTGGGTGTAAAGCTGATTGTTGATAAAGCGTAACGCAATATTCTCGGTTTTTTTGGTTTCTTCCCGCAACTCCTGCTCAGAGACTTCAAAAAGTTGAGAGTAAAGCTTCGTGTATTGCCCTTTGCCTGAGATATCTCGGTCTTGCCCCCACACCACAGCAATCTCCGGATTCGAATCTGAGTCTGACTGACCAACCGATAAGAAGATTGCTTTCGAATTTTTGAGGCTGGACGCGAGTGCATCAACTCTTTTTATCCTGTTGCCATCGAAGACGCCCAGCACCAATGAGGAATCCGACAGAAAAACCAGTTGATCCTCCTCGCGGTCCGACCATGAGAGCGCCTCAACCATTTTCGGATTGAAATCCTCTGGCAGAGGAAGAACGCTGCGAGAACTAACCTCCTCTCGCAATGCAACTTCACTTTGATCGTTCTCGTCAATCAGTACAGAAAGCAAGTACTTTTGAGAATCGGTGGACTTAATAGACACTGCAATTCTATCGCTGATTTGAAGTACCTCGAGAATCAGCCCTTCCTCGGAAGATCCTGAACCACCAAACTTAACATCGAAGCCCTTGATATTCAGACGCCCCAACAGGGCAAGGAATTCTTTGTCTGCACTCAAACCATCAATATTTGATACCACCCTGATGCTCTTCTTTCCCGTCCATTCTGACAGCGAGTCCAAGGGTAGGTCGTAGACTTGAGCTTGAGCACCTGACACTGCAAAAAAAACAAGGAAGATCAGGAAAAATGGCTTCATAACATGCCCCTCAAAAAAATTGAGGCCCCGTCCCCGGCGCCTCAATTCTAGTTCCTCCAATCGCAATAAGTATCCTGGGATCAGTAATTCCAGTTCAATTCAAGCATTGCGACATAAGCTGCATCGTCTGCACCAGTTGCGTCCTCAACGCCTTTACCTGGCAGGAAACTGGAGAGTACCAGCCTTGGAGCAAAGTACTGGTTGGCCTGGTATTTGATCGCGACATCAAGCTCGGTTCCGGCATAGCTGTCCACGGATCCACTTGCAGTACTGAGCGTTTCAAGCCCCCCCGTTTGCTGGAACCACATCGGGAAAATCTGCGCCTGATATGACAGCTTAGGCGAGATCGACGCTAAATTTCCCGAACTGCCAACAGAGAGCATAACCTGGCCTGGGTTGTTACCGGTGCCGGCATTGGAAATACCGCCATATCCGGCGCCACCAGGGCCAGCCTGGTCAAGGGCGATACCGAAAAGACCCGATGCGATCGCCTGGTTGGAGTTCGGCTGCCATCCCAAGAACTGGCCGTCAATACCAATCAGGGGCGAGTATCTACCAATGTCGGTGATGCCCAGCCAGCCCTCTACATCATTATCGGTAGGGTCGTCGTCCCCGCTGGCTACTCGCAGTGCTATGAAGGGGTTGAAGGACTCATTAAGCGGGTACTCAAGGCTCGCGTAGCCGGCAAAAGCACTGATGTCGTCACCATTGTCGAAACTCCCGGTCACACCGAGCGCTTCGGCCCGAACCTTCATAGCGCCAACATTTCCGATGTATTCGACACCGTAATAGGTTGCTTTCGCACCTTTCTGCTGGTTGTCGCTATAAGTCAGGATGGGCGAAATACGACTACCTTTCCCCAGATCGATATCAAATTTCGAAGCAAACACATCCCAGTCCAACTCACCGTTGGCGGGATTGGCCCCAGGGGCCTGTATGTCCGAAATGAGCCCATCTGTAATCGGCATCCAGAAAACATCATAGCTACCGAACGAAGTCTTGCCGGTAGCGCCGAACAAGGGATGGTCGTCGCCGTATAGAAGCCCGCCGGAAGCCAGATCCAGATTCTTGAAGGTCCAGCCGCCTTGAAGGGTAAATGCCGGATCGAAGGTATAGGTGAAGAAAGCCTGCTCCAGGCCAAATCTCTCGCCTCGGTATGCGCGATCGACAGAATTGGCGTCGAGGGCAAAGTCGTTCTCAAGAAGTATTTTGCCTGTCCAGTTATCACCGGTCGCCACTACGCCAAGCCTGACCTCAGCCCTGACATGCTCATCTCAAACCTGAACACCGCCCGCAGAAGTTCCCGTGGCACCATCATCGACGCTGCTGTCCAGATCGAAATTAGAAAAATAGGTTGGTTGAAATTTGCCTTGGGTAAGAATATCCAACTTGATTCCTGAAGCCGTAGGAACTTCCACCGCTAATGCTGCAGGCACTCCGTTCGCAGCTATCAGCACCCCCAAAACTCCCTGACCGATTCGCTTTCGTATTATTTTCATTGATCCTCCACCATCTCTGAAACGAGATTTTATTTGTTGCAGCCCAATAACCTTAGGCAGTTCCGATCTATACCAGAGAAACCTGAAACGAACCTGAAAACTCCATTACAACTGGGGAAGGCTCTGAACAAGTCTCCTTAGAAAAACCACTCCACCTCCACCAGGGCCAGCGGATCCAGTTTCCCGTATTCACTGTCATCGCCTCCTCCGAACCACTGGGCTCCGGCTGTAAAATAGATCTCCTGGCTCAGTGGCAGTATCCATGTGGATCTCGGATAAAGTACCCAGCTGGCATCATCGGCATTCAGGATGGTCACCACCCGGTACTGCCAGAACGGATTGATATCCTGCCATACCAGAAGTCCGGCATAATGGCGCCCGGCATACAGGGGTTGTGCAGCCACAAGGTTGGCCAGAGCTGTCGTTCCAGGCGATAACGGCTGGCCATTATAGAAATATTCAACGGCCAGGTTGAGCCCGTTGCGAAATGCCCAGTTCAGGTCGGCCACCCCCTGCCAGTATCTATCTCCGCTATCTGTCTCACTCCAGACAAGTTCTGCACGCCAGCCGGTGCCGGCCGCGGAGCCACTGCCGCTGACACCCGCTTTAGTGACGTCGGCGAATTCGCCCATCATCACGCCGGCATCGACTCCAGCAAAAAAACGCTTGGCCCGTGCGGCCGTACTGGCATTCTGGTCCCTGTGTTGCGGCGCATGAACGACGCTGATCCGGCCCGTTGCACCCCAGGATCTGTCCCATAACAGCGCATCCACACCAATGCGCTCATCTGGCTCGAGTTGGAGTGGGCTGACAGGATTAAGAATGTCCATGGGGTTCCAGATCAGCGCCGTGGACCAATTCACCTGTTGGCGGCCAAACCGGAAATCACCGACCGGGGAGCGCCACTGAATCGTGCCCCGGTACAGTTGATGACGCGCCAGGGCATCCCCCGATTCATGCACGTTCCCCTGCAGATCCCAGTAGCGCGGATCGGCAGCATCCCTGAGCAGGGCAAACTCGGGGCTGTCCAGGAAACTGCCAGTCACCAGTTCCAGGTCGTAGGCCGCATCCACAACCCAGTCCTGGTATCGGTAACGGGGCTCAATACGCAGGCGAGTAAGGTTCGAGAAGTAGCGATTGTCGTCAATCAATGAGCGCGACCCAACGCTCAGATTCTTGAGCGATCCCGAATGGCTGAAGTCCGCCTCCGCGCCTGACGCCAGCATTAGCCAGGCCATCGCGACCAGCATCAGTGGAGATCGCCTAACCATGCCGGATCGCCTCCACCGGATCCAGTCGCGAGGCCCGCCAGGCCGGATACAGTGCCACCAGCACCGAGCACAGGAACAACAACAGGCTGGGTAGCCAGACGTGATCGAAGATCATCACCGGATGGATGCGATCGGTAATACCGGGGATGGCTTCCAGTGCACCACTGATCGAGGACAGATCGATGCCGGCATTGCCAAGCCAGACGACAAGCAGTCCGCCAACCACCGTTCCAGCCACCATTCCCAGTATTGCGAGAAAGAACGCCTCGAACAGAATCGTCAGCAGCAGCTGACCACCCCGGGTGCCCAGCGCCAGCATAACGCCCAGTTCCGGGGTGCGCTCCATCACTGACATCACCATGGTGTTCATGACACCGATGGCCACCACGACGAAGACCACCGCCAGAATGAGATAGAAATCCACCTGGCTCATTTCCACCATCTGCACCACCACCGGGAGCAAGGTCTCCCAGTCCTGGGCCACCAGTCCATCGTTGGTCAATTGCGGCGACTGGTTCAGGGTTCGCGCCAGGCCGGTACTCTCTGCGCGGTCTGACAGCCTAAGCACGATCCGCGAGACTTCATCTTCCAGCAGGCCACCCAGGCGGCGGGCGGCGTTGATATCGGTGAAGACATACTCGGTGTCGAACAGGTCACTGCCAGTGCGATAGATACCGCGAATGGCCTGGGCACTGGAGGCAAGATCCCCCCCAGCCTGCTGGACCGTAATGACCAGCTTGTCCCCCAATCGGGCACCCAGCTCCTCGGCCAGTTTCTGGCCAATCACGATTCCCGTCTCCCCGGATTGAACGTAGGTGCCCTGCTCCATGTAGCCGGCGAGTTTGGTAACCGCCCGCTCCTGTTCAGGAGCAATACCCACCAGTTCTACCGGCAGACTCTTCCCGGGGTTGGCCACCATGGCACGCAGCAATACCCGGGGTGCGGCCGCCTCAACCTCAGGACGCTCCTGCAACTGCCGCTGAAGTGCCCGACTGTCGGCAATACGTAAATCTGGCGACAGATCCACGTCGTGACCCTTTGCCATCACCTGCACGTGCCCGCTGAGCTGCTGGGTCGAGTTCTGGATCATCTGCTCGAAGAAACCATCGGCGAAGGCGTACAGGAATAGATAGGCCGCCAGCCCGAATGCAGTGGCCGAGGCGGTAATCATCGACCGTCGCGGGTTTCGGAATACCGAACGGAGTGCCATTTGTGCGAAAATCAGCAGCCGGTGATCCGACGTCACCTGCCAGTGAATCCGGCGGATGCGATTGACCACCGCGCGCCGTGCCCCCATCGCCTCCAGCGGGCTGTTGCGGCCCGCGTTCCAGGCCGGGAGGGCGGCCGCCAGCAGGGCTACCGACACCACCACAATGCCAATCACAACCAGGCGCTGAGCTTCGATGGTGGGATAAACGATGCCACTGAGCCCCGGCATGGTATCCATGGCCTTGATGTAGGCGCTGAAATCCAGCCCATTGCTACTGAAATAGCCGGTCACCGACAACCCAAGTACCAACCCCAACAGGTAGCCGAGACCGGCCAGAACCGTTGTTTCGAGAAGCACCAGCCAGACGATGCGACTGCTGGGTGTGCCCAGCGCCATCATCACCCCAAACTCCCGGCTGCGCTCCAGCACCGACATCAGGATGGTGTTGACGATGCCGGCGGCCACGACCACGAACACCACCAAAATCACGATGTAGGCGACGGCGTCGTGAAAGGCAACCATCTGCACCAGCGATGGCATCAGCGCCGGCCAGCCCAGCACTTCCACCTTTCGATCGCGCAGCTGATTCCCGACAGTGCCGACCACCTCGTCGAGCCGGTCAGCATCCTGCACGCGGGCCGCGATCTCGGTAAACCGCCCCTGAAAGGCATACAGCGACTGAGCGGCCGCCAGGGGCATCTGGGCCACGAAGCCATCAATACGCTTGATACCGGTCTCGAACACGCCCACCACTTCGAACCGGTCGGCGCCAATAGAGCCGTCCGACGCCTGCACCACCAGTACCAGCTCGTCGCCCGGGGAGACATCCAGGGCACCGGCGGCATCGACGCCAACAAGAATTTCATTGCCGCGCTCCAGGTAGCGACCACGGACAATCGACCGGTCAAGCCGGGTGACCCGTGGCTCCGTCGCGCTGTCGACGCCCATCACCTGTAATGCCCGTGACTGGTCCTCACGGCTGGCCAGGGCATGGCCCGTCACCCGGGGGGTGGTTGCCGCCACACCGGCTACGGCCGATACCTCCTCTGTGAGATTCCAGCGCTCGGCCAGGGCAATGTTCATCTCCCGGTCATCGTGAAAGCCCCGCTGATGTACCTTCAGGTCGCCGGTCACATAGCCAGTCATGTTGTTGATCATCTGGGCGTTGATGCCATCAATGAATGCCCAGAGAAACACTAGCCCACCGACACCGACGGCCACCGACAACAGTGTGATGACCGTACGCCGACGATTGACCCGAAGATTGCCAAAAGCCAGACGTAGCCACGCCATCACGACCGTATTTCCTCACGTTCGACGCGGCCATCGCGGAGATGGATTACCCGCCGCGCGCGCTCCATCACCATCGGGTCATGGGTGGAGAAGACAAAGGTAATGCCATGCTCGGCATTGAGCTTACGCATCAAGTCCAGTAGCGCCGCGCCGGTCGTGGAATCGAGATTGGCCGTGGGCTCGTCGGCCAGGACAATCGCGGGCTTGCTGACAATCGCCCGGGCCACCGCAACACGCTGTTGCTGGCCGCCAGACAGTTCATGGGGCAGGCGCCGCTCCAGCCCTTGCAGGCCGACCTCCACCAGAATACGCCGGGCCTCGGCACGGCGCTCCCGAAACGGCACTCCGCGCAGCATCAGCACATACTCGACGTTCTCCTGAGCCGACAGCACGCCAATCAGGTTGTATTCCTGAAATACAAAGCCAACCTTCCACAGCCGCAGAAGGGTCCGCTTCTTTCGGCTAAGCCCGGTGATTTCCTCACCCGCCACCTGAATGCGCCCGCTATCCGGCTCGTCCAGGGCTCCAATCTGATTCAATAGCGTGGTTTTACCCGATCCAGACGGGCCCACCAAGGTTGTGAACTCCCCGGCCTCGATCGCGACCGACACCTCATCCAGGGCCTTGACGGCGATGGAATCCTGACGGTAAATTCGCGAGACTTTCTCCACATTGACGATGCTCATGCCGGGCCCTCACTGTGGGTTGCGCAGCCGGCGCAATGAAAACACCTCTTCATCGATCGACAGGTCGAATTCAATAGAGTCAATCGTGATCACCGTGCGGGACTCGGGGTTATCGGCGTCCACCATCGTCCAGCGGGTGGGTATCCGCCGCCCATCCATGGTTTCGATCTGCTCATAGGTCATGCGTTTGACGATCTGATCGCGCTCGTCGTAGTAGGCAAGCGAAACCGGGATCGAGTCCTCCCGAACATTGAATTCAAGACGGCTCCACACTACCGGGGCATCAGGTCGGGGCGTCGAGACAACACGATACACAGGCACCTCACCGGAATCGTCGGTTTCGACCAATTCGTGGGTGTAGTCCTCGACGAACGAGCTTTCCCTGACCAGGTCGTCGTTGCTGAAGTTGGAGCCCATCCATGGCTGGAGCATCATCGACGGTGGGATCTTGATGGTGCGATCAACTTTGGGCAAGTAATTCCACATGGCATCGCCGATGCGCAGCGAGCCGATGCCGGCCTCTTTTTTGGGCGCGTGAATGCGAATCAACGTATGCTCCGGACGATTCATCCAGGCTTCCAGTTCCAGTGTGCGAGTCCAGTACTCAGACTCGATCCGCATAGTGAAACGCCCGTGATTGCTGTCGGACCACAGAGTCTGTTCCATGCCTTCAATCAAGGAAACTGCCGAGGGAGGGCCCGCGACAAGACGGCCTGATGCGGCAAACAAAAGGATAACGCTGATCCAGACTCTCATTGACTACTCCCTTTTCTACTATGAGCTACGGATCACCTTTGCCTCTTCCCCGACAGCGGAACCGCCATCTGTTTTCCCAGGCGCTTTAACAACGATCACCAAGCCAACAATTGTGATTCCTATCCCGGTCATCTCCAGTGATGTGAAAGTTTCGCCGAACAAAAGCATTCCGATAGCGAGACCGAAAACAGGCGTTAAAAAGGTAAACGAATTGAGGCTGTTCAAGGGCGCGCTGGCGAGCAAGGCATACCAAAGCACAACCATCATTGCCGTTGCCGGAATGGCCAGAACGAACATGGCCGTCGTAAATGACCAGGTCCAATCAATCTCGAAGCCCTCGCCCAGGCTCACGGATGCTATTCCCAGAAACACTGAGCCTATGACAAGCTGGATGCCCATTGACCAATAGATATCATCGCTGCCGGCCTGGTATTTAAGCAGCACATTTCCAATGGCGGTTCCGATGGCTCCACCAAGAACATAGACGGCCCCTGAAAATCTGGCGTTACCAAACTCCATCTCTGGCATCGCTAGCACCACAACACCAATAAAACCAATCAAAAGGCCCACAAACACACGCCCGGTCACCACCTCTCGAACGATAAAAAACGAAAGAACCGCCGCAAACAGTGGTTGCGCATTGGCCAGAACCGTTGCAAGCCCCGGTCCCAGCTTGCCAGCACCGAGAAACATCCCTCCAAGCCCCATACCCGTGTAACTGAGGCCAATTACGGCCAGCATTAGAAGCTGGCGAAGCGAATAACTGGGCCGACCATCTTTTGTAAAAGCGATCAGAATCAGACACAACCCTGCCAACAATGCGCGTAAAGCGGCAAAAAGCAAGGGTGGCGCATCTGGCAATCCCACCACAATAAAAGGAAAGCAGATCGCCCAAAGAAAGGCAACAAGAACCATTCCGGCGACTGAACGTATCGAAAGTGACAGGCTCACCAACAGCTCCTTTGTCTACCCGGCAGATGAGTAGAGCTTTTGTTCAAGCTTGCCGCCCCAATCCGCGCAACCGCGGCAAAAACCTGGGAGTTTTGTTGGCATAGTGCCGCCAGGCTTCCCCGAACGTTTTCTCTGCCTCTCGTTCCTCACTGATCGATAAGCGGGCATACATCCAGAGCAAAACCGGAAACATCGCCAGAGTTATAAGTGTTGGCCACTGCAGAAGGAAGCCAAACATAATCAAGACAAAGCCGACATACTGAGGATGCCGAACATACGAATAGAGCCCCGTCGTAGCCAGCTTTCGCTCTTTTTGCGCCGTGTACAGGGTTCGCCATCCGGCGGCAATCAAGTAAAAACCTCCACCTATAAACACCGTACTCAACAAGTGGAAGGGGCCGAAATGGGGAGAACCCTGCCAACCAAAGAGCATTTCAAGCAAGTGCCCGCTATCGTGGGCAAGCCAATTCACATCCGGGTATTGGGTCTGAAGCCAACCGGACAGGAAATAGAGTGTCAGCGGGAACCCATACATCTCTGTGAATAATGCCACGAGAAACGCGCTGAACGCACCGAAGGATCGCCAGTCTCGTTGGGTCTGTGGCTTAAAAAAACTGAAAGCGAAGAAAATAAAGATCACCGAGTTTAGAACCACCAGTCCCCAAAGACCGTAATCGGACGAAGCATCAGTCATCGCGTTGGCCTCCACTCTTGCCTTCCGGTTGATCGTGGTGATTATGGCCACCGTGATTCCCATGCCCTCCATGCATAAACATATGAATAAACGGGCATGCCAGAAGGATTAACCACGGCAAAGCACCCAGAAGGTGAACCTTATGTTCGCCCCAGAGCAAAACCAAAGCGATGACCGCAAAAATTGCCAACGTAATCTTGAAACGCTTATCCATATAGATTCCCTTTGGGAAAAGCTTGTCAGTGGGGCTTACTGGCTAGTATGCCTCTAGCGATATTTGGTGACCTATCCCGTCCAAAGAAACGTCATCGATAATCTCCAGAGAGCCCGGATCAATCACCCAGAGCTTGGCTTCGGCCCGACTGGTGATCAAAAGGCTGCCATCGACGGGAGAGATCGCCGCCCATTGTGAGAGTCGAAGATAGATGGCAAGCACCAATTTACCTAGCAGTAGTTCAACACGCGGAACTGAAACAGACCTGAAAACAGACCTGAAAACAGACACAAGATGTGGATCTATTTGACGCAAATCACAAATGCAAGATAGATTCTTCGAGCATTAAGTAAGCCGTTTCAACCATTGCAAACCTCGAATGACGGACTCCAGATGCCGGAACCTATTTATGAGAACAGACGAATAGCAAACAGCCGGGCCAACGAACTCAACCGCCAATGCTACTGCATCACTCTTGACCGAATAGCCCTCAACAAGAGCCTCCACAACCAGCTTTCAGATGCTGGAAGCGAACTGTCAACGCTCCCGGAGTTCGATCACCTTTTTTCAAACACACCGGTTTTCGTACCCCGAGCCGACATAGCGGAGATGGAGAGGATCGTTCAGTCGATTGAAGCGGCCTCAGAGCTTCCCTCGTACCGAGAACGAGTACTTTCCTGGGCACCGGAAATCGCACAGTTCAATCCAGGGCCCATCGGGGCGTTCATGGGCTATGATTTTCACATGGGTCCCGACGGCCCCCGGCTGATCGAAATCAACACCAACGCCGGTGGCGCCTTCCTGAACCTTGTCTTGTCGAGAGCCCAGCGCAATTGCTGCGACCCATCTCAACAACCCACAACACCCCAGCAGCCGCTCGACGGATTCGAGGACGCGGTGTTCTCAATGTTCAAACAGGAGTGGCAAAGCCAGCACGACAATTTCGGGCCCAGTTGCCTGGCCATAGTAGACGATGCCCCAAAGACACAATTTATGTTCCCCGAATTCCAGTTGGCCCAACAGATTCTCCGAGCCAAAGGAATTGATACATTGATACTCGATCCACAGGAGCTTCAGTATGCCGGCGGTACGCTGACAGCCCGCGGTAAGCCCATTGATATGGTCTACAACCGTCTGGTGGACTTCGCATTGGACGCCGCGCCCCATGCGGCATTAAGGCATGCCTATCTGGATGGCGCCGTGGTGGTAACGCCTAATCCCCATGTGCACGCTGTGCTGGCTGACAAGCGAAACCTGGCCCTGCTATCCGCACCCCACTCCCTTCGAGACTGGGGGCTCAATGAGGCCGATGCAGGCTACCTGGAGAGAGCCGTGCCGAAAACCAGGCAGGTTTCGAGGAACGACGCGGCTGAGTTGTGGAGTGCGCGACGTCATCTGTTCTTCAAGCCGGTTGCCGGCCATGGCAGCAAAGGCGTCTACCGGGGCGACAAACTAACCCGGCGCGTTTTCGAGAACATCCTGAATGGTGGCTACATCGCCCAGGACCTTGTCCCCGCTGGAGAACGAACCCTGAGAATTGACGATGCAGTGGTCACCCGAAAAGTCGACATTCGGCTGTATACCTACGCCGGCAAAAGTATGCTGGTTGCGGCGAGGATATACCAAGGCCAGACAACCAATTTTCGTACCCCCGGAGGTGGATTCGCTCCGGTTTTTCAGGTGTGATTATTACCTTTTCAATGAGCCAATATTTGATCGCATTAATGAAGAATTCCAGATTTTTGGTTTAGCGAACTGTAGAACATTAAGTTACTTAAGCACGGTCCGGACCTATGAAAGCATAGGCCCGGAGACCCCTCGGCGCTTATTCGTTGGTGAACGTCACAACATCTTTTTAAACTGCCCGTAGTCTCCTCCGGTACGCAGTACCAGAGTGATGTCGTTGTCGTTCCGATTTCTGAAAAACCAGCCATGATTGCCGGTAAAGGCTGCCTCCAGCTCGCCCTCGTCTTCAGGCACGCCCCGGCCTTTCTCGTAGGAAATTGACTGACCACCTCCATCGCCATGAGTATCGAAGTTGATCGGGCCACCTTCTGACACCCAGGAGAACCGGGCTGTAGCACCTTCCTCCATAGTAAGTTTGAATTCGGTGCCTTCTCCCGGTGTGAGAATCACGCGCACTTCATCCTGCCACTGCGGTTCCGCAATTTCTGGTGCAGGCGCAGATTCTGGCTCAGAAGACGCAACCTCTGCTTCCGGTGAGGGGGCTGGCTTCTCAACGGCTTCATCCACGACAGGTGCATTGACTTCCGGCGCCTCTCGCTCAGTTGAGGATTGAACAGCAACCATCTGAGCAGCTTCGTCAGCAGCAGCCTCTTCGGCGAGCTGCTCCTTGATCTCACCCATTTCAGTCAGGCCCAAAAGGCGACCTGCGCCGGTTGGGTCCAGGGCGTATTCGGCGGGCATGACCACGGTAGCCAGCAGAACCAGCGCCACAAAAGCGGCAATGATGGTGGATCGAACCAGTTTGGCAGTGCTGGGCAGTTCTTCACGGTTGGGTATATCGGTGTTGTACATAAAAAATCTCCAGAATCAGGCGACAAAGTAACCGGTAAGCTGATAGCCAAAGAGCAGAAAACCTGCACTCATCATGGCCACGTTGGCGGTGTAGGCATGGCGGAAAAAGCCGTCGGTTTTTCGCCAGAAGCTGATAGCAATGAGGATCATGGCCAGGGCGATGAGCTGTCCGATTTCCACACCCACGTTGAAGGCGAGGAGGTTCGGAATCAGGCCGTCCGGCGAGATGTCGTATTCGATGATCTTGGTAGACAGGCCGAAACCATGGAAGAACCCGAAAATCAACGTGGCGGCCTTGGTGTTGGGCTGGAAGCCAAACCACCGCTGATAGGCACCGATGTTGTCCAGCGCCTTGTAGACGATGGACAGACCGATAATCGCATCAATGAGGTAGCTGTTGATGCCCACGTTGAAGTACACCCCCAGCAACATTGTGGTGGAATGCCCGAGGGCAAACAGGCTCACGTAGATCGCGATGTGCTTCATCTGGTAGAGGAAGAAGATGACACCCAGCAGGAACAGCAGGTGGTCATAGCCGGTGACCATGTGTTTGGCCCCCAGGTAGATGAACGAAATAAGGTTTATCCCGGTAATTTCCTGGATGTACCCCTTGTCGCCCTGAGCCACGGCATGGGCGAGTACGTCGGTACTCAGCCCCAGCAAGCCCAAAGTCAGAAATATCCAGAGTAGGCGATTACCTGTGCTCGTTGAGGACACACCACGGCATCGGCCTGTCAAGTTTGACAACATAAAGACTCCAATCGAATGTGTTTTCTTGGGCCGCCTCAGCGGCAAGAATCAAGCGGAAAGGAGAGCTTTTGGAGGGCGTTCAAGCCGATAGCGCAAACTGCGGGGAGAACCTCCGACAAAGGGCACGGGCTGCCGGAGAACGGTCAGGCTTTGGGAAACAAACGGAACCCTGAGGTGGTCCACGGTCTCGTGGGTATGATTGCCAGCATCATGATGCACTGATGATGTCTCTGGCTCTTCGTCAAAATCATGGGTGTGTCCATGCGCACCATGACTGCTCGCTTGGCCGTCAAACTGCGATTCCCAGTCGCCTGCCAAGTTGGCCACACCATGAGAGAATGACTCGCCAATCACCGATAGTGACAGGCCCGCCAATGCAAGGAGTATGACGAGCGTTGGAAGCAGTTTTCTCGGGTGAATGGCCGAAATCATCAATCTACTGCGTCGAGTCTGTGGTTGGATTTCAACGAGAACGGAGGATACCATCCCCCCGTGGGGGATAGGAATTAAAAATGGTAAATGATCACACGCATCAATCTCACCCGAACATTATCAAACGTCTGAAGCGGGCAAACGGCCATCTTGAAAGCGTGATTGGCATGATTGACCAGGGACTGGCAGTGTGCCTGAATGCGCTTTTTATAGACTGTAGGCGACTCGGGCTGATGCGAGACGACTGAGACAATAGCCGCATGAATGTTTGGGCCTATCGCCCACACATGCAGATCACTGACTTTGGCATCGTCGTCTTCGACGGCCTGTCTGACGGTTTCCTCCATGTCCTGATGCTGCTCGTCGAGGAGGACCTTTGAGGTCTCTTTCAGCAGATGCCAGGACCAACGGGTTACCAGAATCGCACCGATAATCCCCATCATCGGGTCCATCCAGTTCCACCCGGCATATTTACCCGCCAGAAGGGCAACAATAGCAAGGACTGACGTCAGCGCATCCGCAAGTACATGAAGGTAGGCCGCACGGCGGTTGTGGTCATGGTGATGATGGTGGTGACCGTGATCATGGCCGTGACTGTGACCATGATCATGGCCTGCATCCCCCAGTATCCAGGCTGACACCCCGTTGACCACCAGGCCAATGATGGCCACAAAAATAGCCCCATCGAAAGAAATGGGGACGGGCTGAATAAAACGCCCGACGCTCTCGATGACCATGTAGAGCGCAAAGACAGCCAGCAGAATCGCGCCGGTAAAGCCGCCCAGCGCATTGACCTTCCCCGTCCCGAAAGAGAACCTGGCGCTGCCCGCGTTTTTCCTGGCATACGCATAGGCGAAGGCGGCAATACCCAGAGCCACCGCGTGCGAACCCATGTGCAGGCCATCAGCCAGCAAAGCCATTGAGCCATAAACGATCCCGGCCAGGATCAAAACCAGCTTTTGACCTATCCCCCCTGGGGGGATGGCATGAGAATGCTACTGTAGCCAGATGGCTTCAACAACCTTGACAGAGGGGGCAGTGTCCAATTCGGCATACTCTCACCCTCCCCCCGATGAAGACGAGTAAACCAAGGTGCTATCGCTTTCCAACATGGCTTACGATCTGGAAGACCTCATCAGCCCTGCGCTCACGAGGCCAGGGGTCATGTCGCTGAACCTGGTTGTGAGCTTTGCAGGGGGGCAGTCATGCCTTATCCGATCCGGTCCATGGCTCAGCGGCCCGGTGTTGCTTACAACCCTCCCGGGGTGCCGTCAGCGGCTCATGATGCAGCGCCTTCAACAGGCCAGCTGTCATAGCAACGATAACCAGCGAGAATGGCAGGGCCGCGAGGATGACCGCATCCTGGAGGACGGCAATACCTCCCGCCACTAGCAATACCGCGGTCAATACTCCGTTGCCAATGGCCCAGCCTGCTCTCGACGCCTTGGGAGGCTCAAGCTGCCCTCCTGATAAAATGATATTGACCACCAATGCGCCGGAGTCAGCAGACGTTATAAAGTAGATGCTGATAAGGAGCGTTGCCACCAGACCCATCAAAAATTTAATTGAGTCAGTCGTCTGCAGGTGCTCAATGGTCGCGAAAAGTGCATAGGCGATGTCTTTATTGACCGCCTCAACAATTCCGCCACCCCCGAATAGCTCGCTGTGGAGTGCAGCGCCCCCCATCACCGAGATCCATACAAAAGTCACCAGCGTTGGTAAGAGAAGAACCCCGAAAACAAACTCTCTCAGGGTTCGGCCGCGGGATATCCGGGCGATAAACAACCCGACAAAAGGTGACCAGGCCAGCCACCAGCCCCAGAAAAACACCGTCCAGGTCGATTGCCAATTTCCCGGTTCATTGGCGCCAACATAGAATGTCATGATCAATAGACTATCCAGGTAACCGCCAATTTCCTGCACCAACAACCCTGCCATGTAATCAAAGGGGCCAATAATCATAAAGGCGGCGAGTAAAATCAGCGTTAGCCAAAGATTTACCTCACTCAATATTTTCACGCCCCGCCTGACCCCAGAAACCACCGAAATCGTCGCGATTACAGTAACCACGGCGACCACCGACAGCTCCACCCAAAGAGACGCCTCCACGGAGAAAAGCCACTTGAGCCCCGTGCCAGTCTGACGGGCTCCCAGCCCCAGCGTCGTCGCCAGACCAAATACAGTCGCAAAAACAGCGAGCGCGTCAACGACGTGCCCCCAAAAGCCAAAGATTCTTTCACCAATAAACGGGTACAGCGCTGATCGAGGCGCGAGCGGGAGATCATGGCGATAGCTGAAGTATCCGAATGCAATCGCGACCAACGCAAAAATAGCCCATCCGTTCAGCCCCCAGTGGAAAAACGACAATTGAATTGCAGTAGACGCAGCGGAGGGAGTAAAGCCCTCCGAAGTAAAAGGGTTACCCTGAAAGTGCATGATTGGCTCGGCGATGCTCCAGAACAGCAGCCCCACACCCGTGCCGGCCGCAAACAGCATCGCCAACCAGGGAAAAAGCCGGTATTCCGGTTGTTCGTAGTCTTTACCAAGGCGCACGTTCTTGTAACGCCCCAGCCCTAGCCAAATAACAAATGCCGTCAGAAACGCAACCAGTGCCACATACCACCAGCGCAGCAGACCATCCACGTACGAGGAAACATAATCAAGCGCATACGCAAACTCAGACTGCCAGATCAGCGCGCCAGCAAGGGTCAAACCAATGGCGCCAATGCTGAATAGTGACGGCAAGATGGGTTGTTGGAGATGGCTATTGCCTTTTTCGTTCCACATGATGATTAGCCTTTTATTATGCCCTGGTCTGCCAATAGCGATGCTCGTATAAATTACGAAAAATGCTGCAGTTATTATCTGAATTCACGACCCCAGGAGAGCGGTACCAAGTCTCATCCTCAGCATCTCCTTATTGCAGGTAACAACGAGAACCAATCCCGACAGCAGCACCAACAACACACCCCAGATCAAATAGGTATAGAGCATCGGCATAAAAAATCATCCTGGCTCAGTGTTTGTTCACAAGATTGCGGGGTGCACCCTCAATGAAGCCAACAATGTTTTCGCCAGTGGTCTTGAGGATTCTTTCGACAGCCTCTTTCGTATTGAACGCACTGTGGGGGGTGACGATGACGTTTCTCATGTGCTGAAGAACATGGTTGGCGAACAGCGTTTCCAGATCATGTTTCTTGTCAAAAAAGGAGCGGATCAATTCCGCCTCCTCCCTGATGGAGGGCTCATCCGGCAGTACATCAAGACCGGCAGCCGACACTTTCCCATCCGCCAGCGCGTACAGCAAAGCCTGGGTATCAACAACGGAGCCGCGAGCGGTATTAATCAGGACAACCCCGCGCTTCATCCGGGCGAACTCCCTGTCCGACAGAAGATGCTTGGCCGATTTGCTGCCAGGTACGTGCAGCGTCACCACATCGGACTGCTCAAGAAGACGATCCAAATCGACGTAAGACACGTTGTATTGATCCGCGAATACGTCATCCGGCCTGGGATCGCAGGCAAGAACGTTCAGGCGAAACCCCTGCGCTATTTCTACAACACGCTTTCCGATAGACCCGGTACCGATCACTCCCAGGGTTTTGCCTTGCAGGTCAAACCCCTGCAGGCCTTTCTGAGAAAAATCCCCCTTGCGAGTGCGATTGGTCGCCTCTGGAATCTTGTGGCTAATGGCAAGGAGCAGCGCAAAAACATGCTCCGCTACCGTCTGGTCACCGTAGACGGGCACATTGCTGACTGGAATCGCATTTCTGGTGCAATACTCCAAATCGATATGGTCGTATCCGGTCGAGCGGGTAGCAATGAACTTCAGATGCTCAAAACAGTCAAGGACCGAGTGGTCCAGGACCGAATGAACGAAAGGGGAGATGATATCGGCGTCCCTGTATAGCCCAACGTTGGCTGTTCCGAGTTCCTCGTCCGTGAAAACAACCTCATGATTGCAGCAGGCCTGCTGCAGAATATCGCACTCCCACTTCTCTGCCTCAAAGAACACAATTTTCATTAGTTTTCCCTGGCCAAACTGATTTTTACTCCGACCTCAGCACTGAGCGCCACAGGATAGGACTTCCAGTGAGAGGTCATCGATATGGTCGTTTCGCGCCTAGACTTTCTCTCGACGCAAACGCAGGGAGTTCATTACCACCGACAATGAGGACGCGCTCATTGCAAAAGCGGCAAAGATAGGTCCTATCAGGATGCCAAAGAATGGGTAGAGCACACCAGCAGCCACCGGCACACCCGCACCGTTGTAGACCAAGGCAAAAAACAGGTTCTGCTTGATATTTCGCATCGTCGCCTGGGACAGCCGTCTGGCGCGGACAATACCGTCGAGGTTGCCCTTAACCAGGGTAAAGCCTGCGCTCTCAATGGCGACATCCGCGCCGGTTCCCATCGCAATGCCAACATCGGCCTGGGCCAGGGCGGGTGCGTCATTTACGCCGTCCCCCGCCATCGCTACCTTGCGCCCCTGGCTCTGAAGCTCGCGAATGATGCTGGCCTTGTCCTCTGGCAGCACATCGGCACGAATCTCATCGATACCGAGTTTACCCGCCACCGCCTTTGCCGTGCGCTCATTGTCGCCAGTTGCCATAATTATGCGGAAGCCAGCGGCGTGGAGGGCCTTGAGCGCAGCGGGTGTCGTTTCCTTGACCGGGTCGGCTACGCTGACAAGGCCTGCAACGGCGCCGTTAAGCACCACAAACATGACCGTTTCGCCTTCATCGCGTCTGCTATTGGCAACCTCCATCAGATGGCCACCGTCCAAGCCCAGCTCTTCCAGTAGTTTGGCATTGCCCAAAGCCACTGGCTTGCCATCCACAACACCCTTGACCCCCTTGCCTGTAACGGCTTCAAAGTCATCGGCCTTTCCAAGCATCACGTTACGTGCCTCGGCGCCTGAAACGATGGCTTCAGCGAGCGGATGCTCTGACCCTTTCTCCAGTGTGGCCGCAAGCCTGAGGACCTCGGTCTCGTCATGACCCGATTCCGGCAGCACCGCCACTAGTCTGGGCTTGCCTTCCGTCAAGGTACCGGTTTTATCCACAATCAAGGTATCCACCTTGGCAAAACGCTCCAGCGCTTCGGCGTTCTTAATCAGCACACCTAACTGGGCACCGCGCCCCGTAGCCGTCATGATCGACATAGGCGTAGCCAACCCCAATGCGCAAGGGCAAGCGATGATAAGCACCGCAACCGCAGACACGAGCGCATACGACAAAGCTGGCGCCGGTCCCCAGATGGCCCACGCCACAAAGGACAGGGCCGCCACGGCAATAACCGCTGGTACGAACTTGCCGGCCACCATATCGGCAAACTTCTGGATAGGCGCGCGGCTGCGCTGGGCATTGGCAACCATCTCGACGATTTGACTGAGCGTAGTATCCGCGCCAACCCGGGTCGCCTCCATAACCAGGCTTCCGGTACCGTTGATGGTGGCCCCGGTTACTTTGTCTCCCTCCACTTTCTCTACCGGAACCGGCTCCCCCGAAATCATAGATTCATCAATGGAAGAGCGACCTTCAACAACCACGCCGTCAACGGGCACCTTATCACCGGGCCGAACACGCAGGTGATCACCGACCTTCACATCCTCCAGAGCGACTTCTTCCTCGGTTCCATCGGGCCGGATCAGGCGCGCCGTTTTGGCGGCCATATCCAGCAACGCACGTATGGCTTTACCGGTGCCCTCACGGGCCCTCAGTTCCATCACCTGGCCCAGCAGGACCAGCGTGACGATAACGGCTGCCGCCTCAAAATAAACGCCGACGTTTCCTCCAGAATCCCGGAAGCCTTCCGGGAAGATCCCTGGCACAAGGACCGCTACGATGCTGAAGATATAGGCCGCCCCAACTCCCATGCCGATCAGGCTGAACATATTCAGGTTCATTGTCCGAAACGAGATGTAACCGCGAGCAAAGAAGGGCCAGCCGGACCATAGGATTACAGGAGTAGCAAGCACCAGTTCAATCCAGAGTGACAAACGCTCACCGAAGAAGTCGCGAACCTCCATGACACCGATATAGGGAGTCATGGTCAAAATCAGCAAGGGCACTGAAAATGCCAGGGCAACCCAGAGCCGATGAGAAAAGTCCACCAACTCCGGGTTGGGCCCCTCATCTTCCGCGGTGGCCGATTCCTGCTCCAGTCCCATACCGCACAGAGGACATGCCCCGGGCTTTGTCTGTCGGACTTGAGGGTGCATGGGACAAGTGTAAACCACCCCCGAATACCCGGGTGGTACACGGTCATATGTTCGATCGTCGCCTGACGGTTTTTCATGATCTCCAGAACAATGGTGAGAGTGATCTGAATGAGAACTCACTTTATTGTTTTCCAGAGGCACAAGGTGCATCCCGCATTTCGGGCAATTCCCAGGCTCATCAGATATGACCTCCGGATGCATCGGGCAGGTATACTGGCCCTCCGACTCCTTCCCAGCACTATCTTTGATAGCAGAACTATTTTCTTTGGCAGACATCTTCCGATCATCCTTTCGATGGTTTCATACCATTCGAGCCTCTCAAGGTTCGACCCGGTCATAAGCAATGTAGTTGCCCTCTACTGCACCCCATTCCACTACACCCGGCTGAACTGAACCTGAAAAGCACTTCTGCGCTTTGCATTTTTTTGATCACCATCAACTTTTCGGTAAAGCCATTGCCCTGAGGTACACGTCAAACCGGACTTTCAGCTGAAATTCAGTCTTTGTCTATAATCTGGTCACTTAAGCAACATAACAGTTCGCTCGCCCCTTTTCAGAAGCTGGAGATACAAAAGATGGTCGGTCAGAGAATTATTCGCGTCGCGGTCAACGGTTATGGCGTTATCGGCAAACGGGTAGCGCAAGCCGTTGCGGTACAAAAAGACATGGCTGTGGCTGGCGTAGCTGATGTCGCGCAGGACTGGCGAGTGAGGGCCGCGCTGAGTAGAGGGTATGCCCTGTACGGCGCGACTGAGGAGCACGCCGTTGCCATGGGCGCAGCCGGGCTTGATGTTTCCGGCACACTGGATGACTTACTTGAAGCCGCGGACATCGTGGTGGACTGTACACCGAAACACCTGGCCAGCAAGAATATCGAAACCTACCGGCGGCTCGGTATCAGGTTCATCGTTCATGGCGGCGAGAAACATCAAAGCACGGGCCATTCATTCGTTGCCGAGGCCAACTACGCCAGCGCTGTCGGCCGTGACTGCACACGCGTCGTATCGTGCAACACGACGTCGATCATTCGTACCCTGTCAGCGCTCAAACGCCACGGCTTGCTGGACCGGGCACGGGGAACCCTTCTGCGCCGGGCCACCGATCCCTGGGAGAGCCACCAGGGCGGGATCATGAATACCGTCGTGCCAGAGCCGGAGATTCCCAGTCACCAGGGCCCGGATGCCCAAAGTGTCGACCCGGACCTGGATGTGGTAACCATGGCGGTCAAGGTTCCGGAGACACTGGCCCACCTGCACTACTGGTCCGTTCAACTGACACGTGAGGCGAGCAAGGACGAAGTGCTCGATGCGTTCCGCACCTCCTCCCGCATTGTTTTCCTCCGGAACAGCGACGGGCTAAGCGCGATCAACAGCGTCAAGGAGTTGATGGCCGACCTTGGCCGACCTCACGACAGCCTGTATGAAGTCGCGCTTTGGGAAGACATGCTCAAAGTGCAGGGCAATGAGCTGTTTTATGCCTATATGGTCGACAACCAGGCGATTGTTGTTCCGGAAACCATCGATGCCATACGCGCACTGACCGGGGCCGAACCCGATGCGGAAACGTCGATCAGAGACACCAACGACAGCCTGGGTATCGGCTCTTTGGGGTTATAGATATGGACGGCAACCCCGGCGACGTCGCCTGTGAACCCGAGGGCGGAGCCGTGAAGGGTGTGTTCAGGCTGTTCGGTGAGGGAGACGAACTCTATGCGGAGATGATTCGCTCGGTCCGTGCTGCCACCCAGCGTATCTTTCTTGCTTCGTATATCCTCGCGGCGGACGAGGTGGGGACTGAACTGCTTGATGAACTGATGAAGCAGTCCCGCCACGGCCTCGACGTGCGCATTCACGTTGATGCGCTGGGCTCAAGCAGCGTTCTTACCCGAAAGCACCGACGCCAGCTCAGAGCCGCCGGCATCCGTCTTCAGCGCTTTCACCGCTGGAGCTGGCGGCAACCGATGCGTTACAACCGTCGCGACCATCGCAAGCTGCTGGTCATTGACGGCAAAACAGCGTACCTCGGCGGCTTCAACATTCATCGCGAAGGCTCGAGGCGCTATTACGGCCCAAAGCGTTGGCGCGACGTGCATGTGTGCTTCGAGGGGCCTCTGGCGGCGGAGGCTGACGCTCTGTTTGACGCCTTCTGGTGCGGTCACCCTGACTGGAGCCCACAGAGTCATACCATCGGTGACAGCCGGATCACTCCCAATACCACACGCGCCTGCCGCATCCAGCTGCGGTGCTCCATCAAAGACCAACTGGCCGGAGCATCCGACAAAATCTGGCTGGCGACGCCCTATTTCGTACCGGACCGGGGATTGCGCAAACAACTTGCTCTCGCGGCCCGCCGTGGAGTCGATGTGCGGATCCTGACCACCGAAAAGACCGACTCGACCCCCGCACAATGGGCGGCCCGCGCCATTTACGGAGAACTGTTGGAACACGGCGTTCGCATATTCGAGTACACGCCCCGGCTAATGCATTCCAAAGTGCTGCTCGTTGACGATGTCTGGGGAAGCATAGGGACAGCGAACTTCGACTACAGAAGTTTGTTTATTAACTATGAACTGACGCTGATTTCCACAAACGAAGCCTTGAATGGCCAGTTAAGAAACGAGTTCGTAACTGATTTGCTGGATGCCAGTGAAATCACTGGCATCGCCTGGAAACACCGCGGCTTCATGAAAGGCGTGTATGACACGCTTGGCCTGTTGCTACGCAAGTGGCTTTGACGTGGGCCGGCTTAGATCGGGGCTCAACTTGCCTGGTATGCCGAACCAAGGTCCCAGACACCCGGTGCGGCAATGATTAAAGACACAGCGAGTGCTTTGGTGCGAGTCGAGTTAGACCGCCTTGATAATCTCAGACAGCCTATCTCTCACCTCACCCGCAATATGCTTGAGTTGCTCATTTTCGATCGCTGTCATGGATAACACGGGATCAACCGCACTGACTTCAACGCCCTCCGGGGTCTCGCGCAGTATGACATTGCACGGCAACATAGCGCCTACCCGGGGTTCCACGCCAATCGCTTCCCAGGCCATGGCCGGATTGCAGGCACCGAGAATTCGGTAGGCGAGCATGTCCTTGTCCAGTTTCTTTTTCATGGTGGCCTTGACGTCTATCTCCGTCAAAACCCCGAATCCCTGATCGGCCAGGGCCTTACGGGTTCGCTCATCCACGGTCTCGAAATCCACATTCTGAATTACGCGATTCATTGTGTAAGACATATACATCTCCTTTTCTTTAGGTAAACCGAGTAAGGCCTACAGTAGCCAGCCCTTCGATATCAACATCTAACCTTTTCAGAACCCATAGCGCACCCCCAGATACAGGTTATTGTTGTCCTCAAACTGACCGAAGAAGGTTTCCTCCCGGGCGCCGAAAAACAGGTTTCCGCCGGCTTCAACAGAGAGATGGTCATCAACCTGATAGCCCACCCGGGGGCGCAGGTACGCGTCCCGGTCCGAGGGCGAGTAGAACAGGAACAACGACCACTCCAGATTCTGGCTGTGTGTCAGCCATGTCAGCCGCTGGGTGAGGACGTGGCGATTCTCGTCCCGCACCGGGGCACCCGGGGGCAAGGTTCGCCGGTAGGCCTCATACTCATCCATGCGCTCCAGGTAGTACTGCAGGCCCAGGGTCAGGTTACGGGCAATTTCCTGCTCATAGCCGAGCAGCAGGCGCAGCTCGCTGTTGCGCACCGTGGGATCGTCGCCGTCGCGGTCGGTGCGGGAATCGTAATAACCCAGTTCGACGTTGCCGATGCCCGGCCCCACCGGCCCGCGCAGGCTGGCACCGAGCACCGACAGCGGAGGAAACCTGGCCCGACCGCTGGCCGGATCAGCCCCGGCCGGGCTCTTCCAGAAGCCGTCGTAGCCGTAGAGCGCGACCTCGTAGGCGCCAAGGTTACGGTACAGCCGGGCGGCCCATTCGTCGTCTTCGAACGCGTCCGCCGGGCGGTCCGCCAGTACAACCGCATTGCGCCCGGTCAGCCGCCCTTGCCCTGTGTTGAAGAAAGAGAGACGGCGGCCGTCGATGAAGCGATCAGCGTCAAACCGGGGGGTGTAGACAAGGTCAAGATTGGCCCAGCTGGAAAAAGCCGAGACCTTCAGCGCGTCCGAGGGCGCCTTGAGGTACTCCACATCGCGGCCGATAAAAAACGAGACCCAGTCCTTGGGAAACAGATCGTTGATGAACACCAGGTCGCCGGTTCCCCAGGTGAGTATCTGGCGCCCCAGCTTGACATCGGTGTCCGCGCTCGGCGAAAACACCAGGCTGGCCTCGCGCAGGTCGAACGCGCCCTCACCCGATTCCAGGTCCACCGACCGATCATCGTCCAGGTCGTCATAGAGAAAATCGCCGGTAAGGCGCAGCGTTACTCCCTTGAAATACTTCTCCGCCTCGAGCTGCAACCGGGTTTCGGCGATGGAGAGATCGCGCTGGTGAGGATCATCGCCCAGCCGGGTTCCGCCGCGGGCCTCCCAGAAGCCGCGCAGACGAAATGGCAGCGCCGCCGCAGCCGATCGGTCGGTGGTCTGTTCTGCTCCGGTCTCACCCCCGAGGCCCGCTGGCAGGGCCGGTTCTGCGGTATCACTGGCTGGCGCGCCCAGCCCCTCCGGCAGCTCGGGCGCGGCCGCCCATAGCGCCCCGGGCGCTGCACCGAGAACGATACCCGCCAGCAACATGCCCCAGAGCAGGCTTCTGGTGTTCATCCACGCCCTCCTGCCCTCAGTGCACCGGTGGTCACTGCAAGTACTCCTTTGGTGCCCGGCGCAGGTAGCGCTCCGAAAACACGTCTTCCGGCAGGCCCAGGTCATAGTCAATGCCGCTGTAGGTCAGTTCCGTGGTGCCACCGTTACGCAGATTCTCCATCCTCGCCTTGACGACCGTGGGGTAACCCTGAATGTTCTCCACCGCCAGCGCGGTGTAACGCCGGTAGAGGTTGCCACTGTCGTCGACATACTCGGTGCGAACCGGCAGGAACGACTGCTTGTGGATATAGATATCGTAGTAGGCGAACTCAACCTCCCCGGGCCGCTTGGGTGTGTTGCGCACTACGTAGTAATTGTCTGTGGTCTCGATCAGCTCATGGCTGTCGGCATCAATACTGCGCCCGGAGATATCCTCGTAAAAGAAATCCGAGCCGACAAAGCTGGTGCGTTTGTCGGAGGCAGCAATTCGCTTAACCAGATCCAGCGCCGGCAGGTACAGCCAACGGTCGTCGTCCCGGTCCTGGTGTTTCCACACCAGCAGCGTCATCTGGCTCACATCCGCCGGTCGCCGGAAATAAACATAGTACTTCTGCTCGCCACGGTAGGCACTCCCCTCAATGGCATCTGTCTCCGGGCCGTCCCGCCGCAAAATGGTAAGCTCGCGACTGCGGGTACGGCCCTGGCGGTCGGTGATGGTCATGGCGACCCTGGCGCGGCCATCACGCCCCTGGAAGTAGGAGACCATATTGGCCCGGTTGACAATGCGCTCCACCAAGGGCGCAGCGCCGGCATCCTGGGCCAGGGCAATGGGCGTGATGCCCAGCGCGATCACCACCAGGGCCAGCTTTTGGAACAGGGTAACAGGCCAGTATCTACTCATTGCACGCCTTCCTCTTGGTTTTGCGGATCCGGGGCGGCCCTGCGGGCACCGGGAAACAGCCATCGTTGCAGCAGGGTTACCAGTGCCGGCAGGATCAGCAGTGTGCTCAGGCCGGCGGTCAACAGAATGGCCGCGATAAATACCCCCACCGTCTGGTAGGGCACGAGCGGTGCGGCCAGCAGCGGCAGGAAACCAACGCCAAGCACGATGGCGTTGCGGGTTATCGCCCGTGCCGGCTCGCCGAACATCGGCGCCACCGAGCGACGCCAGGAGCCTGTCTCAGCCTGGGTGGCGCGGGCGCGGGCCAGGAAGTGGATGGCGTAGTCCACGGCGAGTCCCAGACTCAGGGCGCTCAGCACGGCGACCGGCATATCGTAGTTCTTGCCGATGATACCGATCAGACCGTAGATGGCCCCGATGGTCACAGTCAGGGGAATCATGCACAACAGTCCCCAGAGCAAAGAGCGGAACAATAAGGCCATCAGCAGGAGCACGACCACGAAACTGCCGAACAGGGCCATGGCCATGCCGCTGACCATTTTGTCCTGCCAGACCACATTGATATAGTTAAGACCAAACCAGCGTGCCTGGATCGACGCAGGCGGAGGGTTGGCCGCGATGAAGTCGTCGAGCGCCTGAACCACCCGGCTCATATCCCGGTTGTCGCCACTGGTAAGCTGAACCCAGATGCTGGCACGGCGGTAGTCGGGGGTAACGAAGTGCCAGAGATCCTGGGGGCGGTGGCCATTCTGGTAGGTGAGCAGGGTCTGCGCAACCGCCGCCGGACTGTCCGGAATGCGAAAGGCTCCGGCATCGCCGCCCAGCAGTTCGCGGTGAACGGTTTTGACCAGATCGGCGACGGAGTTGGACTTGCCGACCACGCCGGTCTCGCCCAGCCGCTGCTGCAACCTGGCGATGTAGCGCAGGACTTCGGGGCGTTTGAAGATCTGGTTGTCCTGGGCCGCGTTATCCCCCTCCGGAACCAGCGCCAGATAGGCCATGTAGGTGCCGCCGAAATGTTCGTTGAGCACCCGGTCTGCCACCCGGATGGGGTGCTCGGGCTCGAACCACTTGACCGGGTTATCGTTGATGCGGATCAGGCTGATGCCATAACCGGCGGCCACCACCACGACCATGGTAACCACCAGCACCGCCCTGGCGTGGCTGACCACGCCCTCGCCGAGGCGACGCAGCCAGCGCCCCATGACCGTATCCTGGTCCGGGTCCCCGGCGGCGTGACCGAAGCCGGTGAGCCGCCGCTCCGGCATCAGCATGATGTAAGCCGGAATGAAGGTCACCGTGCACAACCAGGCCAGGAACACACCAATCGCGATAAAGATGCCGAACACCTGAACGGGCGGGATCGGGGTGAGTGCCAGTGAGGCAAACCCCGCCATCGTCGTCAGGGTGGTGAACAGCATCGGTTTGAACAGTATCCCCATAACCTCCCGGATGGCCCGGTGGCGGTCACGATGCAGGGGATAGCGGTCGAAGAATTCCGAGAGGATATGCACCGCGTCCAGCACCGCAATGGGCATGATGAATACGGGGATCATCGAGCTCATGATGTGGACGGTGCTGCCGCTGATCACCAGCAGCGCCATGGTGCTCGCGGCCGCCACCATCGCCACGATCATCGCCGAGGTAATGAGCCGGATGTGGCGGAAGAACCACCACATCGCCAGGAAGATGACCAGCATTGCCAGTGGCGCCGAGATCGCCATCTGATAGAACATCTGCACACCGAACGTGTCCTCCGCCACGGGCAGCCCGGTGATGTAGACCTGATCGCCGGTATCCTTCCAGCCAGCGACTTTGTCAAGCAGGGCTTCGCGGACCCGGTAACTCATGTCCTTGCTGGTCAGCGGCAGGTAAAGGGCGACTGCCTTACCATCGGCGCTGACCAGGGTATTGTCGAACAGCGGAATGCGTTGCGCCCGCTCAAGAATAGCGAGCGCCTGGTTGCGGGTATCCGGCGGCTCTGGCATGAGCCAGCTGAAACGAACCGAGCCGACCCCCTCTTGCTCAATGTTGTCGACCCGCGAGAGCGCGAGCATATCCTCCTCAACCACGCCCTCCTGCCGGCCCGGGTTGTCCGGATCGGGCCACCTGAGCGTACTGGCATACTCCGTCAGCTCATAGATGCGCCGCAGCGAACCGACATTGAATACCCCGTCAGGGTTGCTTTCGTTGACCACACCCACCACGACCATGTCATAAAGCGAGAATTGCTCCTTCATGTCGTCGTGGAAAACGCGCACGGGTTCGTCGGAAGAGAGCATGTTCTCGGGGTCGGTATCGATGGTCAGCGGATTAAGCAGACCAAACCGCTCGGGCCAGACGCTTGGCAGCGCCGCCAGCGCCACCAGCGCCAGCGTGGCAACCACCATGGCCCAAACGGTCAGTCGAGGACGGTCAGTGGCGAACTGTAGCCACGAACTCTCGGTGTTTTCAGACATTTACAGTGCCTCCGCAAGTCAGTCGAAGGCGGCGCCGGGCTTCTTGCCCAGGGCCTTGAGGATCTTCGCCAGAGGGCAGAATCCGCTGAAGGCAGCCTGCAGCATGTTGGCGCCCACAAACGCGGTGAACCACAACCAGTAAGGTGAGTGGAGCTGGGAGAGAGCCAGACTTACAAGAATGAAAGATCCTGCGAAGGCGAGTACAAGGCGGTCGATAGACATATGCCCCTCCTGTTATAGTAGCGCGTTCCGGCACTTTCAGCAGATTGCGCACTGCGCTGGCTGCACTGAAAGCACCCGTACACAATACCTGGCATGGCCACGTGCCGGACCATGGAGAGCCGGGGCCTGCCAGACGACGACGGGCAACACTTGACTACCTGGCCAAGAGCAGCCGATCATCTGAACCAAGCCTAACATGTTCACGATTGCAGAGCTATGAATGTATGAATAAAAATCAGATGTCGGAAGCGGCGGATCAGGCCACCAATCTGCTAAAGGCCCTCTCCGGGCGGAGCCGGCTGATGATCCTCTGCCAACTGGTCGACGGCGAGCAGGCGGTGAGCGAACTTGCGGATGCACTGGAGATGCGCCAGGCGGCCGTCTCCCAGCAACTCGCCCTGCTGCGCAAGGACGGCCTGGTATCTGCGCGCCGCGAAGCGCGGACCATACACTACTCCCTGGCGGGAGAGGAGGCGCGCCGGATCATAGAAGTTCTGTATGAGCTGTTCTGCGATAACGACGCATGCTAAGAAGTAGGGCAACAAGGAGTTTCGAGTTGCCCTACTTCAACTACTAATTGCTGGCAAAGGCCTGGCGCATGTATTGAACGATGGCTCCCGCCTGCTCCTTGGTCAATGAGCTGATGCCACCCTTGGCGGGCATCGCCATGGATGAGCCGGGGCTCTTGAAACCCTCCATGATATTGGTAACCAATACATCGTCACTCTTGGTCAGCCGGCCATCGCTCTTTGTGAAGTCAGGAACGCCGGGCAGCTTGCCCTTTCCGTCTGCGCCATGGCAGGCAACGCAGGTGGAGTTATAGAGCTTTTCGCCGGCTTCCACGCTGTCCGCCTGAGCCGCGGCTCCGCCTGAGTAGGCAAAGCTCCCGGCGACCAGGCTGGCGACCAGAAAAGATGATCGTTTCATTTATTCTCCCCCTTATTATCTGCCGGATCATTGGCTTTCTGGAGGAAGGTCAGGATATCCCTTGTTTCCTGCCCGGTTAAGCCCGCTCGGATGCGCATGTGAAGCACGGTTGGCTCCCAGACATCGTCACGGAACTCGGCCGAGTCGCGCATGTTATGGCACCGTGCGCAGTTGTCAGCCCATGACTGGGCGCCCCGGACGAACGCCATGGGGTCGTCGGCGTCCTGGGCAGCGGCTGAACCTGCGCCACCGATGAAAAGCGCGGCCATGAGTGCAGCATTGCTGATGAGGTTGCGGTTCATTAGTTTCATGTTAATACCCTCTTAAAAGCCGTAAGCCAACTGAACGTTGAAGCGTTCGTCATCGTCGATAGCGTTGTCATCGTAATCGTCCACGGTGTAGGCCGCCTTGATGATAACGTTGTTTGCGAACAGGTAATTCACCCCAACGGACCACTGGGAGCGGTTTCCATCGGCATTCGGGGTGTCCAGGTCACCTATGCGGGCAACACCTTCCCACTTGGTATCCGGCAGCCGGTAGGCCGCCTGCGCATACCAGGCTGTAAAGTCAAGTTCCCCGGTCACCTCACCATCAGCAATTGTGCTGCCGGCTTCGCTTCCCACGGTCTGCTGGATGAATTCACCGCGCAGCTGCAGGGTGTCAAGGTTGTAAACGGCGTCCGCACCCAGAACGGTGTAGTCACGGTCCGGCTCTCCCGCCGCCAGCTCAGACACTGCGTGCCCCTCGGCCACGCCGACCTTGCCCAGGGCGCCGGACAGGCCCAGCTCCAGGGCGGGCACTGGCAGGAAGCCTATGCGGCCACCGTAGACAAAATTGCCATCGGCATTCGATGAAGCAGCTTCGGTTTCCATTTCCAGCTCAACCTCATCACCATGCCCATCGACAAGCAGCGTCGGGCCGTTAGAGGTAAAAAGCGCATAGTTGGCGCGCATCGACCCGCTCAACGGGATGCCGCCACGCAACTGAACACCCAGATCAGAGAGCGGGGCCGCGCCCCCGTGACCAAAGCCCACGGGCGCGGTCGGCAGCTTGTTGATCCAGCTTGGGTGGATATTCTGGCGGAACTGGCCGATCGGGCTCAGGAACTTGCCCGCCACCAGTGCCATGTAATCGTTCAGGATAAGATCGATGGTCGCATATTCTGTTGCGATTTCGGTTTCACCGTCTGCATTCGTCTCGATTTCAAGTTCGCCTTCAAACAGCACCCTGTCGGAAAACTGAAAATGAAAGATCGGCGCAAATCGTGCTGCCGTAAAACCGTCTTCCTGTCGATCAGAGCCCGCTATGGCATCAACGTTGGCGTATCCGGCCATGTGCAGCTTGGACAGCGTATCGAGGTTGTTGCTCTTTACATCCTCCCGCAGTGCCGCCATCTGCGACTCAAGGTTGGCAATTTTTGACTAAGTATCTTCGTTTGCGATTGCAGTCCCGCTGGCGAGTACGGAGGCCGCAAGCGACAGCTTGATAAAATGGAGTTTTTTCATAGGTGCACCCTTCTGGGTTAGATGAAGAGACGTATATAGCTGTTCCGGAAAAGGCTTTCGAATAAAGCCATCGATCCAAAACATGAACAATTAGACACCCTTGACCTGAAACGAAACTGAAATTGTCAGTCGTGCCGCCCTTATCTTGATGCAAGTCAGTTTTTACAATGGCCGGATATCATGAGATTGAGCCAGCACCGTATGTGGGGGCGCCACGCAGTATAGTCAGACACCCGGGAATGATCGCTCCTGTACGCCGTCTCAACGGAATCGAGCCTGATGCGAACCAGTCGACCGGCAAAACCAATACCTGCGTCACACCGTATCATTTTCACTACTATTTCGTGACGCAGCGGCGAGCTGCCGCCACCGCCCCCAGCGGGGGATGAACATCGGCACCTGCCGCTGGTAGGCACGGTACTCCTCACCGAACTCCTTGAGCACCTGCCGTTCCTCACGCCGAGCCAGCCATGTGTAGACAAGCACGATCACCGGAAAAAGGCCGACCGAGAACAGCGTCGGCCAGTGCACCACACCTTCTCCAAACAGAGCGATGAATAGCCCCGTATACTGCGGATGCCGCACATACGCATACAAGCCGTCTTTCACCAAACGGTTTTCACCTCGCGCCTTGTGGACCTGACGCCACCCCTGAATAAAGAGGCCGATCCCGGTGAACGCGAGCGCATAGCCGAGCAACATTGAGACCAACATCCCGGTTTCGCCCAGCCCTACCAGGGTCGACCACAAGCTGGCGCTGACATACTCACTGTCGAGGCCAAAAAAACGCACCAACAGATAAATAGTGAGCGGAAAACCGTACATTTCCGCATAAAGCGCAATGATGAAGGCCTGCACCACTCCGGCGCCGGCCCATTCCCGCCAGTTTTTCGGCGCGAAATAACGGTAAAAGAACCAGGACACCAGAACGATAACGATCAGTGTGATGCCCCAGGCCCCAGCGTGATTGAACGATTCATTCATAGCATGATTGACCTGTATGTGGGGCGGCTAGCTGAATCGGTTGCCGCCCGGATTGTTTTAGTGTGAGAATCAGTACGGTGATCACCAACGCTTTACTTTTCCCCGTAAAGACTGTTGTAAGTCGATCCTCGCGCTCCATCGCTACAATGTCGCCTTATCAGCGCCTGAGGAGCCACTTTTTGACAGGATCGCCTGCACTATCGAATGGGCATCACATTTGTTGGCCTGCAGCAGCCCCGATGTATCCAGGGTGCCACCATGGTTTTCATAGCCAAACGCCAGCGTCCGGTCGGGCCCGAGATCGAGAGGACGGCAGATTCCCAGCAAGGCCTCTGGGCGCATATGGCAGACGAACACTCTGAGTTTTGTATCGTGGGGAAACAGCTCGGCCCTGTAAGAAGTACCAGACTGATGTCCTGACTCGATTGGATCCCGGGGACTCCGGAATCGACCGGGCTCGAGAAGGCAGACCACACCACTCGAAAGCCCTCTCTGAGCCAGCGCTTCGGCAACCTCAAGGCAAACCCGGAGTTGATAGGCGCCGACAGCGATCAACTGCACATCACCGGCTTCACCAAGAGCGATGGCACCATCCCGGAGCAATTGCACAGCCTGACGGCCGTCAAAAACGGCAGGCAGTTTTGCCTTGGGAACCGTCATGGCCCAGAACTGCCCCTGGGTTCGAAAACACTCGTTAAGGCACGCCACAGCACTATTGCAGTCGGGAGGATAGACAACGCGGGCAGTGTCACTCATTTCTCCCATCAGGACTTCGCCGAAGGCCGGGTCCTGATGAGACTGCTCGTTCTTGCCGTTTTCCCAGAGGTGCGACGTCGCAATGACCGGCACGGATAACCATCGGGCGGGCCGACCGAGACTTTTCTGGTGTCGCGCAAAAATAATTTCCTGCCGAAGAGCGCCAATCATTTTCATGGCAAACGCTTCGTAGGACACCACCAGATTCATACCTCCCTTATTACCCAGAGCGGCGCTGACAACGGCCTCCTCATTCAGGGCTGTGATTACCGAGCCGTGAAGGGATTCCGCAAGGCCGGGCTCGGGCGTCAGGGTGCGATGCTTCAGAAGGTCAAGCGACTGGTTCATCTGATTACTACGCAATTCATCCGGGTTCCCCAGGCGAATACGAAGCGCCGGGTTGGCCTTTACAAGGGCAACAAACTGCCGATCAATCGCAACCATGGGCGACTCTGATACCGCCGTTTGCAACCAGACCGGTTCGGGTACAGTTTGCAGCTTGACGTCACGACAGCTCAGCGGATGATCCTTTTCCGCAGGCCGATCGTCTGCCCGGTGAGTTGCCAGCACGTCGCGGGCGCCGTGAATCTCGATCTCGGGCACAAACAAACGGGCAATGGATTCGTTAAAGTGCCTGCGCGAGACCTCATCAAATCTCGGTATTGCCGGAAGCGGGGTACCATGCGCCGCGTTTGAGCCAGCACCATAGAAACCATAGCCTTTGACCGTCTCGGCAATCAGATAGGGGAGCTTTACAGGGTACCTCATGTGGCCGGCGCTGACCTGTTCGCTGCACGCCTGAAGCCTCGATTCGGCCTCGAAGATGCCCCAGATAAAGGCCGCAGGATCGCGGCCATCAATGAGTATGGGGTAAAAGCCATTGAGTTCCAGGTGTTGCCGGAACCAGTCCGTGCCTCCTTGCAGAAAGATGGTTGACCGTTGATCAATGCGGCGCCCGTTAGCAATCATCACCGGGGTCACCAGGCCACAGTCCTCGGCTCGCCACCAGCGGCTTGCCCAGTCGCTGCCCCGCTGCTCCTCAAATGCCCCATCACTGAGAAACGCGACCAGACGCTCCCCCGGCAGCGGCATATGGGTGTATTGCAGTTCCGCAAAGCCCAGGTATCCGCCCTCGATCAGCCCGCCGGCAGTGTGGGGGTTGACGTGACTGCCCAGGGGAACCCCCGGTGTGCCATCCGGAGTGACGGCGTAGCTGTAAAAGTCACTCACCAGCCGGGACAGCCCCGCCTCGTCGAGCGTGTACCGATCCTGCTGTTCTGGATGCAGATTGCCGAGCAGTATGTTGACGCTTTCGATAGCCGCCACACAGTGCCCCTGCCCCATCAGCCAGCTACGGGTCAGCCCCGCCAACGCGTTGGCGGCCGTGTAGCCAAGATAGGCAGGCACCATGTTCAGCGAACCACCGGTATGCCCCTGAGGATTTTCCTTGAAGTCATCCGCCGCCAGCGGCTGTCCGGACAGGTCCACTCTGCTGGCATAAGTCATGTGGGCTACCAGCCACATGGCCGCGTTGGTGAGGGTGTCTGCAGCCTCGAAAATAATCAGGGCATCGTCGAGCGAGTCATAACGCCCGGCACAAACGAGTTCCTGGCACAGGTCGAACACGCGCACCTGGGTCAAATCGGTATGTTCGATCACCCCGCGCCCTTTTGCCCAGTTGGCAAACTGGGGGTAACGCTGCCGGTATTGGGCAGCACGCTGCTGGATTCGATGTGAATCCTCAATGGAATAGCCGTTCATGATCTCTCCCTGATAACTCTACTGACGTTAATGGTGGCCTACTAGAAATCCTCGCCGTAAATATCCGGATTACCCCGGGTATTTGCCCGGTCTCACATCAAAGACGCAAAATGGATTGGTAGCCTGCCACATCCACCTCAAACCGGGTGTTCTGACGCAAGTGATCCTTCATGGCCTCCAGCGCATCAGGGTCTCCATGAATCAAGTTGATCGGCGTTTCGGGGGCTAAGTCACTTTGAGCCAGCCACTGTTCAATCTCTGTGAAATCTCCATGTCCGGAAAGCCCACTCAACACCTCCAGCCGGGCCTTGACCGGAATCCAGTCGCCGTGGATCTTGATCCTTTCCGCTCCATCAACCATTTTGGCGCCTCGTGTCCCCCCTGCCTGATAACCGGCAAAGATAACGGTTGTACGGTGCTGGCCGAGGAGACGTTTGAAGTGATGAAGAATGCGACCGCCCGTTGCCATACCGCTGCCTGCAATAATTACGTGCGGGTAGGCCTGATCAGCCAGCGCCTTGGAGTCCTGGACGCTGCGGCTATAATGAACGGTGCTGCACATTTCGTGGCATTCTGAACTGCTCAACCGATGCTGATCTTCGTAGCGGCAGTAAATCTCAGAAACATCAATCGCCATGGGGCTATCCAGATAAACTGGCAACCTTGGAATTCGTCCCGCCTTCATCAGGTCGGTGAGCATATGCTGCAAGACCTGCGCTCTGCCCACGGCAAAGGCCGGAATCAGTATATTGCCCCCTTTGTCGACCGTTTCGTTGACGATGTCCGCCAACTGCGACAACGGGTCCGCATCGTCGTGGCGACGATTGCCATACGTTGACTCCAGCATCAGCATGTCCAGAGCTGGCAGAGGCGCAGGTGGCCTCATGAAAATATCATTGAGGCGGCCCACATCGCCGGAAAAACCGACGCATTTACCTTCCGCCTCGATGATGACACAGGCCGCCCCGAGAATGTGCCCGACCGGTCGCAGATGAAAGCGTATATCACCGAGCTGGATCACTTGGTGAAAGTCCACCGACTGAAACAGCTCCATGCAGGCTTCTGCATCCTCCTGATCATACAGGGGCTCCGGATTCTCATGCCTGCTCAGCTTATGGCGGCCGAGGTAATGTGCCTCCTCTTCCTGAAGGTGGCCGCTATCGGCCAGCAATATGCTGCATAGCTCTCGGGTGGCATGATGGGTATAAACCGCCCCCCGGAAGCCCTGCTTGTACAACACGGGGATGTAGCCTGAATGATCCAGATGGGCATGGGTCAGAAGCACGGCATCCAGCGAGGCAATATCGAGCGGCAACGGTTGCCGGTTGCGCTTTCTCAGCCACTTGTACCCCTGAAACAGGCCGCAATCGACCAATACACGTGTCTGGCCGGTTTCAACCAGGAACTTGGAGCCGGTCACGGTTTCCGTGCCACCCAGAAATGTAATGTTCATCGGCGCTCACCCTCCACCTGATTGAGAAAATGCCTGACCGGCGGCACCAGCAACTCGCTGACATCGATCTCATTGCTGCTGTGTGGAACCGTGTTGGTGGTCACCAGCGTCTGCAGGCCGGTACCCAGAAGGTAGGTGTCCGAGGCCTCCGCAAAAATGCCATGCACCGCCGCACACAGGATGGCCTCCGTGCCTTGCGCCTTAAGTGCCCTGACACACTCGCCAATGGTGCGTCCGCTGGAAATAACGTCATCAATGATGACGGCTTTCCGGCCGTTATACGCCGAGATATCCGGCAAGGTGACTTCAACGCGCCGGTCACCCAGACGCTGCTTGGTGCCAATGACATAAGGATGGTTACTGGCCTGCGCGATACTTGATACCCATTGCTCACTTTCCGCGTCCGGACCTACCAGCAACAGACCGTTTTGCCCCCGTAGCCAATCCGCCAGCGCCGGTGCTCCCTGAACAACTTGCGTGGGTATGCTGTAGATTTCGTCAAGAGACTGGTACCTGTGCAAATGTGGATCAACGGTGATCAGCCAGTCGATATGTAAAGACAAAGACTGGGCAAACACCCTGGAAGTGACCGCCTCCCCTTCTTCGAAGCGTCGATCCTGGCGCATATAGCAAAGATAGGGCGCCACCAACCCAATCGACCTGGCACCGAGTTCCCGGAGAGTTTCAAAGAGAAACAGGAGAGCAAGGTATTTGGTGTCTGGATGCGTTAGGTCGGCCAATATTACGCAGTTCGCACCTTTGACTGATGTGAGCACACGTAAGTAGGACTCACCATCAGGGAACCTCCGCACCTCCAAACTTCCCGGCTCCAGATTGAGCCGATCACAAAGTTTTTCCCGTAATGGGTGCGGGGTGAGGCTAAACAGCACATTTTTTTCAATAATGCCCACAGTCATTCCTCTTGCGATACAGTGAAGATTGCCGGCCCCATATCGTTAAACGCCAGCGCATAATCCTGCTGTCCCGGACTGTCACTGAGTAACTCATAGAGAGGCTCTCCCTTAATGACGATATCGCCGACGTTCACCAGCAGCCGTAGTCCTGCGGTAGAACTGGCAGGCGCTCCTGCCAGCTTGGCGACACGGGCAAGCCGACGGTTGTCGATAGACACGATTGTTCCGGATTCCGAGGACAGAACTGGACGCCGAAAACGGGCTTCACCTAAGCTCTTCAGTCCCCCCTGAGCCTTTGTTATGCGCTTGAACTGCTCCCAGGCAGAGCCGTTTTGAAGTAATCGCTCTGCTTTGATCATCCCCTCTTTCACGCCAAGACCATCGGCCAGATCGAATAAATGGCCAGCCAGCAAGATGGCGCGGCCCCGTAGATCCCTCGGCGCGCCTTGCTTTCCCTGCAGCACGGCCAAAACATCCCGGGCTTCCTCTGTCGGCCCGATCCCTGCACCAACCGGCTTGCTGCCGTCTGTCGCGATGCAGCGTACCTTCAGCCCACAGGCCGCCCCAACGCTTGTGAAAAGAGAGGCCAGCCGGTCGGCATCGCCGGGCGTTCGAACCTTGGCCGTCTCCCCCACCGGAATGTCAATCACCGCATGGGTGGAACCGGCAGCAATCTTCTTGGACAGCACCGAGGCCACGAGCTGGCCCTCACCATCAAGGTCCAGCGCTCTCTCGATGCGAATCAACAGGTCATCAGCCGGGCTGAGGTTCATCGCCCCACCCCAGGCGAGACAGGCACCGGTTTCTCTGACCACACGGCGAATCTCGTTCAGCCCAAGCCTCACATTGGTCAGCGCTTCCATGGTGTCCGCTGTTCCCGCCGGTGAGGTGATGGCACGGGAGGAGGTTTTAGGCATTACTAAGCCTGCTGCGCTGACGATCGACACAACCAGCGGCGTGGTCCGGTTGCCCGGCAGGCCTCCAACACAGTGTTTGTCGAACACACGATCCACGCCTGGCCAATCGAGCTGTTGTCCGCAATTCACCATCGCCTGGGTCAAAGCAACAATCTCATCGAAACCTAATCTGCCACCCGCACAAGCGCTCAGGAAACAGGCTATTTCGACATCGCTGTATTTGTGTGCGGAGATATCGGAGACAATGCGGGCCATCTCAGCCGGAAGCAAGCTGTGTCCGAATACTTTCCGACGAACCAGACTCAAGGATTCGATATAGGGCGCATGATGTACTGAAACCAGGTCAGACTGAGCCACCCCGAGCCGCTCTATGGCGATATCTGAAAGCCCCGCATACCCTTTGGGAACCGTTTCATCAGACGAAATATTGAGAGTTGCGATGATGGAACGTCCCTGCGAGGAAATTCCCACCCTGGAACTGGCGGAGAATCCTTCTGAAAGGCACACATCACAATCATCACGCATGTAGACGACAGGCTCCTGATGAGTATTGATACCCATCTTGAAAACCCGTAACTGACTGGAAGACGCCACCATGTATCAACATCCTTTTCTGCGTTGAAGAATAATTTCAGTGTTCTGATCAGAGGTCGTTCATACGCCCTATCTGCCTGGCCAATCGCATAGCTTCGTTCTCTTCCATGGTTAGCAACGACTGCAGTAATTCTTTCGCCTCGGGAATTTCGGCTTTGTCGGCCATGGTACGATAAAGGTCCTCTATCTGATCATGGAAATCGAATACTTCTCTGCATATGCCCTCAAAATCCAGCTGTGCGTATGACTCATCGCAGGTTCTGTGGGTCTTAATGGGATGGTGAGACAGGTAGTCGTAGACCGTTGTCTCCAACGCTTTGGAATCGCCCTGCGACTTGAACTCGTTCACAATACGTTCCATTTCCGATTCATGGGTCGCCAGATAGTCCAGCAGCGCCCGTGCTCGCTCCTCTTCATTCTTCGTAGCGCAATGTGACATACACCTTGCAAGGTGAGCATGCAAATCCCGTGTCCAGCTAATAAGTTCTCCAAAGGTTTTGATGTCCATTTACCCGTTCCCCCTTGTTGTCATTAATCATGTCAGCAAACAGCAATTACCTACCACTTAAACTCATAAGCCTGAATTCACACTGAAAAACCCCAACAAAAGATGCAAAAAGAGTCGCTCAATAGCGTGGGCTTGATGAACATCAATTTTTCCAATTGGAAGTGTTCGTCTACCCTAAGCCGTCCAGTCGGGTTCGCTTTAGCAGGAGTGCATTTACCGCAACAAGAGCGGAGCTTCCAGACATTGCGAGCGCCGCTACTTCTGGGCTTATCACCAACGGATAGAACACGCCTGCCGCCGCGGGAAAGGCGATGACGTTATAGCCCACCGCCCAGAACAGGTTCTGGTGCATCTTGCGCAGGGTAGCGCGCGACAGCTCGATGGCTCCCAGCACATCGTAGGGGTCGCTCTTCATCAGCACCACGTCAGCGCTCTCAATGGCCACATCAGTGCCGGCACCGATGGCGAAACCCACCTCCGCCTGGGTCAGTGCCGGGGCGTCATTGACACCGTCGCCCACCATGCCAACCTTCTTGCCCTGAGCCTGGAGCTCCTTGATCTTGTCTGCTTTCTGCCCCGGAAGGACATCGGCGATCACCATCTCAATGCCGAGTTCCCGGGCGATGCGCTCGGCGGTGGCCTGGTTGTCGCCGGTGAGCATCGCCACCTCCACCCCGCGTTCACGCATCTTTTTGACCATGGCAGTAGCGGTGGGGCGCGGCGCATCGGCAATGGCGATAAGGCCGACCAGCTTCCCGTCCTGGGCGACGTGCACCACGGTCTGGCCCGCACTCTGCAGACGCGCGGCCTCGTCCTTCAGGCTCGCCATGTCGACCTTCTCTTCGTCCATCAGCCGGCGGTTGCCGAGCAGCACGGTCTTGCTGCCAATCTCCGCCCGCGCGCCCTTGCCCTCGATGTTGGTGAAGCCGGTCAGCGGATCAAGCTGCAAGCCTTCGGCCTTACTTTGTATCGCCTGGGCCAGAGGATGGTCCGAGCCCTGCTCCACCGTCCCCGCCAGTGCGAGGACCGCCTCCTCGGTGCTGCCCGCCACCACGACCACCTCGACCACCTGCGGCTCGCCCATGGTCAGGGTGCCGGTCTTGTCGAAGACCACAATATCAAGCCGGGTGGCATCCTCAAGTGCAGAGGCATTCTTGAACAAGATGCCGTTCCTGGCACCGAGGCCGGTGCCCACCATCACCGCCATGGGCGTTGCAAGGCCCAGGGCGTCCGGGCAGGCGATCACGAACACGGTGATAGTCAGGGTCACGGCAAGCAGCAGGCTTTGGCCAATCCACCAGAACCAGACGGCGAAGGTGAGCAGGCCGATTACGATGGCAATCACCACCAGCCACTGTGACGCTTTGTCCGCCAGCAGCTGCGCCGGGGCCTTGGAGTTCTGCGCCTCCTGCACCAGCTTGACGATCTGCGCTAACGCGGTGTCGGAACCTACCTTGGTGGCGCGATACCTGAAGCTGCCGCTCTTGTTAATGGTGGCCCCGATCACCTTATCGCCGGGCTTTTTTTCCACCGGCATGGACTCGCCAGTGAGCATGGACTCATCCACCAGGGACTCGCCCTCCAAGACCTCACCGTCCACCGGAATCTTATTGCCGGGGCGGATCACGACGATGTCGTCCTTCAGAACCTCAGCGGTGGGAACCTCCCGTTCCTGGCCATCACGCAACACAGTGGCCTTGGGCGGCGCGAGATCCATCAGCGAGCGGATGGCGTCCGAGGCACCGGCACGGGCGCGCATCTCCAGCCAATGGCCGAGCAGGATGAACACCAGCAGCACCGCCACCGCCTCGAAAAACTGCACACCCGGGAAAAAGAGCGTGGAACCGACGCTGAACAGGTAGCCAGTACCCACCGAGAGAACGACCAGCACAGCCATGTTGAGCACGCCGTTTTTCAGCGCGCGCCAGGCGGCAACAAAGAACGGCCAGCTTGGCCAGAGCACCGCGATGCTTGCCAGTAATAGCAACCACAGGTCTAGCCGCAGCCCGAAGGGCGGTGCTGGCGGTTCGAACAGCCCACCCATGGGCGAATAAATGAAAATCGGGAGGCTGAAGATCAGGCAGACCCAGAAACGGTTGCGCATGTCGCGCACCATTGCCTGCATGTCCATGCTGCCGCCGTGGCCCATCTCGTGAGCCATCTCGTCCTTTGCGCCAGTATGTTCGCCGTGTTCAGCAGGATGCGCGGTATCGTCGTGGCCGGTGTGGGAGGCATGGCCATCGTGGACGGGCATGGACACAGCCCCGGCTTCGGTCGGCGGGTCCCCCGGGTCGCAAACGTGCCTGGGCAACTGTTCTCCGGAACAGTGATAGCCGCACTCGTGTATCCGGGCCTTGATAGCCTCAAGGTCCACCGTCGCCTCATCATAGGTGACGGTCGCGCTGCCGGCCACATAGTTGACCTCGGCCTTCTTAACGCCGGGCAATCTCAATAGCTGTTTCTCTACGCCCCGGGCACTCAGTGCCGATAGCAAGCCGCGGATCTCCACGACGGTATTTTTCATCCCTTGGTCCCCTTTCCTTAATTGGCCAACCGGAGCTTTTATCAGGCAGAAGAACACCCAGCATAAGCGCCACCCAGATCATCAGAGCATATCTACCTGAATCCAAAATGAATCACCGGCTTAAACCGAATCAGATTGTGATCTCGGTCAAGAAACCCCAGAGCCGCGTTCAAATCATTTATCCGGCACAGCATGACAACTGTTTTACATCCTTGGTGAACGTTTGCGCACAGAGTTTGAGTCCTTCAACCATGGTCAGATAAGGGAACAAGTCATCGCCGATTTCCTGAACGGTCAAACCTGCTCGTAACGCCATCACCGCCGTTTGGATAATTTCACCGCCTTCCGCTGCGACAACCTGCACCCCGAGCAACTGCTTCGGCTTCAGAGAGGCCAACGGTGGCGACTTGAGGATCGGTAAACATGACCGCGGGCATGGCACTGAGGTCGAGCCTGGCCTCGCCTTCCTTACAGGAATATCCCATCTAACACGTAATCCTGAACACCGGCAGACTCGCTCAGCGCCCAGGGCCGGATAGGCTTTTTACACTCAGCTACACTGGCTGCGTCAGGATAGCACCCACTGAAACGATCCCCACAAATTAAAGAATTAGAGAGGATCAGCCAAGCCTTCCAAGAACTGGAAACGTCGACAACATCCACGAGGCGAATAGAGTCATCTGACCGGTGAGCACCAACACGCCCATGACAACGAGTACCAGGCCTGCAAACACTCTCAGCAGTCGACTCCAGCGACTGAACCAGCGCACTCGTCGGCGAAAGTGCTCAATGAATAGGGCAGTTCCC